>NZ_JBEPPJ010000019.1:0-86308 GCF_040547265.1 Arthrobacter sp. UYCo732
GGTCTTCCACGACCCGAAATGCGACGGGAGATCACGCCACGGAATACCTGCCCGGTAGCGGTAAATGATGCCCTCGGTCATCAACCGGTGGTCATTGAAAGGCCGTCCCGGTTTGCCGGACGAATCAGGCATCAACGGGGCAACGAACTCCCACTGGGCATCAGACAACAAGGCGTATCGCGAACTCACCCCTAAATCTTGCCAAATAGCCTACCCAGCCATTAGGAGACACGCCCTAGAAAGCGGGCCAGAAGTCAGGGCTAGGAGGCAAACACTCCGCGAAAAGGGCGCGCACCAGCAGCTTAGGCCGGGGTGGCGGTCATCTTCCATCCGCTAGTCAAAGTAATCATTTCGCCCAACCTCCTTTTCTGTTCAGCCGTTGCACCAGCAGACTGGCCCGGCAACGTGCGCCGTGACCTCGGCAAAGACGCTCTGGGGTCAGGACTAAAATTGTCTTACGACTGCGGCCGTTCGCCACTTAATTCGCAAAGATTTTTTCAAGAAAGTTTATGAATGGAGGTTTATAGTCCCCACCGGACAATGGCCGGCGTCTTTTTGTCCCAGCCCAAGGTGCAGACTTTCGCGGTCCCCAGCACGAAGTGGCGTCCTTCGGTGGGGGCCAATTCAAGCCAGCGCGCGGTAAGGATCCGGGAGAAATGTCCGTGGGCCACGATCAGGACGTTGTCGAGTCCTGATTCCAGCACGCGGGCCACAACCTTGTCCGCGCGGGCTGCCACCTCGTCCAGGCTTTCGCCGTTGGGCACCCCGTGCGACCAGATCAGGTAGTCCGGGTTGTCCTTGCGGATCAGGTCCGAGCTGATGCCCTCATAGTCGCCGTAGTTCCATTCCACTGCCAGGGGCTCGTGCTGCGCGCCGGGGAACCCGGCCAGTTCGGCTGTCCGCCGGGCGCGGCGCAGCGGTGACGTCAGGACCAGGTCAAAATCCACCTGGTCCAGCACCTTCCGGGATTCAACTGCCTGCTGCTCACCTTCGACAGTCAGGGGCAGGTCCGTGAGGCCGGTGTATTGCCCGCTCTTGGACCATTCGGTCTCACCGTGGCGCAGGATCCAGAGCTGGGGGCGGGGCGCAGTGTTCGGGACAGTCATTTGGACTCCTCGTTCGGGGAAGGTTCGACGGCGGCGGCTGGCTCTGGTGCTTCCGGAACCGGAGGTGCCGCCTCGGGCTGCTGTGCCCACCAGGCGAGCAGCCTGGTTTGGGCGTCCTCCGGCTGCAGCGGGCCGTGCTCCATCCGTTCCTCCAGCAGGAACTTGTAGGCACGGCCCACCACCGGACCGGGTCTGAGGTTCAGGAGGCCCATGATCTGGGCCCCGTCCAGGTCGGGGCGGACGGCCTCCAGGGACTCCTGCTCGCGCAGGGTGGCGATCCGGTCTTCCAGGTCGTCGTAGGCGAAGGCGAGCCGTTCAGCCTTCCGCTGGTTGCGGGTGGTGACGTCGGAGCGGGTCAGCCGGTGCAGCCGTTCCAGCAGGGGCCCGGCGTCCGTGACGTAGCGGCGGACAGCGGAGTCACTCCAGCCGGCGTCGCCGTAGCCATAAAAGCGCATGTGCAGTTCCACCAGCCGGGCAACGGCCTTGATGCTGTCATTGTCGAAACGCAGGGTTTTCATCCGCTTTGACGTGAGTTTGGATCCCACCATGTCGTGGTGGCGGAAGCTGACCGCGCCGCCCGGTTCGAAACGCCGCGTAGCCGGTTTGCCGACGTCGTGCATTAACGCTGCGAACCGCAGCACAAAGTCGGGGGCCGGCACAGCGCCGTCGGCCTCGGTTTCCAGGGCCGCGGCCTGCTCCAGCACCTGCAGGGAGTGCTGGTAGACGTCCTTGTGTCGGTGGTGCTCGTCAGATTCCAGCCGCAGGGCGGACACTTCGGGCAGCACGAACTCGGCCAGTCCGGTGTCCACCAGCAGGTCCACACCAATCCGGGGGCGCGCGCCGCAGATGAGCTTAACCAGTTCGTCGCGGACGCGTTCGGCGGAGATGATGGTGATGCGTTCGGCCATCTGGCTCATGGCCCGACGGACGTCGGGGTGCACTGACACGCCCAGCTGGGAGGCGAACCGGGCGGCGCGCATCATGCGGAGGGGATCGTCGGAGAAGGAGTCCTCGGGGGAGCCGGGTGTAGTCAGGACGGAGGCGTGGAGGTCCCGGACGCCGCCGAACGGGTCAACGAGTTCAAGGGACGGGAGCCGCAGGGCCATGGCGTTGATGGTGAAGTCCCGGCGCAGCAGGTCGTCAGTCAGCGACCTTCCAAAAGCTACTACCGGCTTGCGTGACTCGGGATCGTACGCCTCCGCCCGGTAAGTGGTGATCTCGATCTGGAAACCGGCCTTGCGCATGCCGATTGTCCCGAAGGCCCGGCCGATTTCCCAGTAGTTGTCCGCCCATTTCTTGATCAGGGCTACGGTCTGGTCCGGGGTGGCGTCCGTGGTGAAGTCCAGGTCCAGCGAAGTGCGGCCGAGGAAAAGGTCCCGCACCGGGCCTCCCACCAGCGACAGTTCATGTCCGGCGTCGACAAAGCGCTGGCCGAGCTCCAGGACCACCGGGTCCACCTGGAAATCGACGGTGTGGGAATCAGTCTTGTGATGTGCGTGCGCCATAGTTACTTAAGCTTGGCAGAAACCAGCGGCTTGGCAGGCCAAATTCCGGTCAAGTTCGTGCGGATTCCCTCACGGGCCCGCAAAGTGCGTCACACGCAGTCCATCTTGATGTCATGTTCCGGTCATCAAGATTGGGCAAGAGTAGTTAGAGTGGACTGCATGGCCCATCCCGTACCGAGCGCTCCCGGCAGGAGGACAAATCCACCTTTGCCGTCGGCAATTGGTTCCCACGTCGCGCCTGCCCTGCATTCGGCTCCGGCCTCGCTCCCTACGGTGGAGGAAATCTCTGCGGGCGGCGTTGTGGTGGACACGTCCGATGCCGAACTTAGGGTTGCGATCATTGCCCGCCTTAACAGGGGCGGACGGCTGGAGTGGTGCCTGCCGAAGGGCCATCCGGAAGGCAAGGAAAACAACGAGCAGGCGGCTATCCGCGAGATTGCCGAGGAAACCGGCATCGAAGGCGACATCCTGGCGCCGCTGGGCAGCATCGACTACTGGTTCACCGTCAGCGGACACCGCGTCCACAAGACGGTTCACCACTATTTGCTGCGCGCTACCGGCGGTGAACTTACCATCGAAAACGATCCTGACCACGAAGCCGTGGACGTTGCATGGGTGCCCCTCAAGGAACTCGCACGGAAGCTCTCTTTTCCCAATGAACGCCGGATCGCAGACCTGGCCCGGGACGTTCTGCCCGAACGCCTCTGAGCGTGCCGCCCGCGGCCGGTGTCCTGCCAAGGACGACAGAGCAGGCCGGGCCGGTGCGGAACAAATAGGGTCCGGGTGAGACGATGAACTCGATGTCAGCTTCCAATTTCCCCTCCGAGAGAGCACGCCGCGCCGGACACACCGGTCCGGCGGCCGAGCCGACGGCTCCAGGCCACAATGCGCTTCCCGCCGAAGATCCGGCCAGCGATCCGGTTCCCCCCGAACCGGACGTTCCCACCGGCGCGAGCGAAACCCGGTCCAGCGCCATCATGGCCGCCGGTACCCTGGTCTCGCGTTTTCTCGGCTTCGGCAAGACCTGGATGCTGGGTGCCGCCCTGGGCCTCGGCTCCACCGTCAATGACACGTTCATCAACGCCAACAACCTGCCCAACCTGATCTTCCTGTTGGTGGCCGGCGGCGTGTTTAACGCCGTGCTGGTTCCGCAGATCATCAAGGCGAGCAAGGCCCCGGACAGGGGAGCGGACTACATCAGCCGGCTGCTGACCCTGGCGGTGCTGCTGCTGCTCGGCCTCACTGCGCTGGTCACGCTAGCCGCGCCCTGGGTGATTGAGCTGACCACCCAGGGCTACTCGCCCCAGCAACAGGCCGTCGCTGTGTCCTTTGCATTCTGGTGCCTGCCGCAGATCTTCTTCTACGGCCTGTACGCCCTCCTCACACAGGTCCTCAACGCCAATGGAGCGTTCGGCCCGGCCATGTGGGCCCCCATCCTGAACAACGTGGTGGGCATCGCCGGCCTGGGCATGTTCATCTGGATCTTCGGCCAAAACGCCATCAACCCGCACACGCTGGATAACTGGGGTCCCAACCAGACCCTGCTCGTGGCCGGCTTCTCCACCATCGGTGTGGTGGCCCAAACAGCCATCCTGCTGATCCCGGTCTTCCGGCTGAAACTGGGCCTCCGGCCAAAGTTCGGGTGGCGGGGCGTGGGACTGGGCCAGGCAGCGAAGCTGAGCGTCTGGACGCTCCTGACGGCCGCCGTCGGGCAGTTGTCTTTCCTGTATGTCATGCGCATCGCCACTATTCCCGGTGCAGAGCGCCTCCGGTTGAAGGAGGCGGGGGATCCGGCGGCGGACATGCTGCCCGGCAACGCTGTCCTGGAGGTGGCCAGCCAGCTGTACCTGCTGCCGCACTCGATCATCGCACTGTCCCTCGCCACCGTCCTCTTCAATCGGATGACGCGCGCATCGCAGGACGGCAACCGGGCCGAGCTGCGCGATGCCCTCTCGCACGGGCTCCGCACCATGGCCGTCGCCACCGTCTTCGGTGCGCTGGCACTCTTCGCCCTGGCCGGGCCGCTGGGCATGTTCTTCTCCGGCGGGCTGCGCCAGGACGGCGTGATGCTGGCACAGACGCTGACCATCCTGGCGCTCAGCACACCGTTTATGAGCGCCAACTTCATGATGTCCCGCGTCTTTTACGCCAACGAGGACGCCCGCACGCCGTTCTACATCCAGCTCCTGCTGGCGCTGGTCTACGTGGCCGGGGCGTTTGCCATCCAGTTCATGCCGGTGGGCCAGATCATCTACGCCATCGCCATTCTGTACATGGCGGGCAACATCCTGTCGGTGGTCATCAGCGCCTATTTCCTGCGCCGCATGCTCGGCCACCTCGACGGTCCACGTATTGCCAACTCCTACATCCGGATGGGTTATGCGGCGCTGGGCTCGGCTGTTGCCGGTGCCGGCGCCCTGTGGCTGATGGGCAGCTACAGTGCGGACGGCTTCGCCTGGAGCGACCGGCTTGCCGCTCTGCTCACTCTGGTGGTGGTCGGCCCCATCATGCTGGTGGTTTACCTCTTCCTGCTCAAGATATTCCACGTCGCGGAGCTCCGCGATCTGCTGCGCCCCCTGCTTGGACGGCTGAGACGCGGCGGCGGGGGACCGTCGGGCGGAACCGGGGGGACGCCGTCGTCGTCAGCTTCCAGCACGGGTTCCCGTTCCGCAGCGGAACGTCCGACGTCGGAACGCGCCACCGTCTCGGTGGACACCGGCCTGATTCCGCGGATTTCAGGCGAATTCGACGCGACGTCGTTCCGTGCCGGACCGGCGCCCGAACGTCATGCGGCTCCGGCACCTCCCGCCGCTCCCTTGGAGCACGGTTCGCAACCCGAAGGGGAATATCTGCCGGCTGAAGACGTGCCTGGCACTGCACGCGGTGGCCTGCTGCGCGACGAGATCCCGTTGCCAGGCCGGCGCACGTTCCAGGGCCAACCCGGCCAGAACCCGCATTTCCTTCCCCGGCGGCCCCGGAAAAAGTGAGCCTCCCTGACTTTCCGGTTGCCTGTCGCCCGCGGCGCCTATGGCCAGTCCGCTAGGATCGACAGTGAACAGGGGTAGTTGCAGGCAAGCGTAAAACGGCCGCCTGCCGGTTTTTGACCGGCGGCGGCATCGTCTACGCCGGCAATTCCCGGACAGTCTAGGAGGAACACGTGTCCCACCCGATCGACGTTGGATCAGTACTCGGCGGCCGCTACAAGGTCACAGCCACGGTATTGACCTCGCACGACCAGGATCTGGTGCTGGACGGGGTGGACCAAGTACTCAACCGTCCGGTCAGCATTCTGGTCGCAGGCCCGGACAACACCGAGCAGGTGGCCCAGAGCGCACGCGAGGTTGCTACCGGTGAGCGTCCCGGCAGCGTCCAGGTCCTTGACCTCGGCGTCACCGATGCTGCCACGTACCTTATTACCAACCACACTTCTGCGGCAGATCTGCTCGATCTGGTGGTCGGGGCCGATGCGCCCTACGTTGAGCCGTTCTTCACGGATACCCTCGGCAGCGAAATTTTCGGCCAGGCACGTTCACACGAGCCTGAACCGTACGACGACGAAGAGAACGTCGACGCCGGCTACATCAACTACGCGGACAATCACCCCAGCCAGGTTGACCCATACCGGTCAGCTCCCTCTGGTCCGCCTGTGGCACAGCCAGTGGTTCCGTCGCGGCCACCGATTCGTCCGGCGACGCGCCCCGCCGCTGGTGCCGCTGCTGCCCCGCGTCAGCAGGTCACCGCACCGCAGCAGGTGCTGCCGCCCGAGCGTGAGCCGGTTTCCGGCTCCGGTGCCGCGGCGGCCAGCCGGCCGGACAACCCCTCGGGCCCGGATACACCGAGGGTTTCACTATGGTCCGAGGACGACTACTCCCACGGTGACCAGGACACTGACTACGACGAATCCGTTGACTCCCCGCCAGCAAACCAGTCCAATCGTGCAGCGGCTGCCTTCCCCTCCCTGGCCCGGAAGACGTCCCCTGCGGCGTCGCCGCCAGCCGACGGTTCAGGCGCGTACTACGATGACGATGACGACGACGACGAGCCGGAGCGCGAGCCCCGTTCCATGCGGTGGCTCGTGGGCGGACTGCTTGCCGTAGTGCTGATTGCAGGGCTGGTGTTCGCCCTCACCAATCTGGGCAGCCAGTTCCAGTCCGCCCCCCAGGCCAACCCCGCTCCCAGTTCAGCCGGCACTACCGGTAAAGGCACGGGAACGGCTACCGCGCAACCGAGTTCGGCACCCCCAGCCGTGCCGCCAGCCGTGCCGCCAGCCATTGAAAACATCACCCGCCAGGGAAATTTTGACTTCGCAGCCACCTACGATGTGGACCTTGTGAAGGCGTTTGACGGCAACGCTGCCAGCTACTGGTCCGACATGGAGTTTGCCACTGAAGGTTGGGGCGGCCTGGCCGCGGACGGTGTACCGCTGTTTGTGAAGTTGAAGAGCCCCGCCAAGGTCTCTTCCATTACGCTGACCCAGCTCGGAGCCTCGGGCGGAAACCTCAGTGTCTACACCAACGACCGTCCGTCACTGGACGGTGCCAAGCTGGTGGGGACCAACAGCTTCACTTCCACCGACCTCACCCTGCCCCTGGCCGAACCGGTTGAAGCCCAGTACGTGATTGTGGCCATCAAGGCGCTGCCCAAGCTGGCCGCCCCGAAGACCCGTTACGGCTACGGAATCCGCTTGGCCGAAATCAAGGTCCAATAGCGGAAAGCCTGCATCGCTGCCGCTGAGCCGCGTCTGTCCTGCCCGGAGATGGTCCGAGTAACAGACGCGGCTCAGCTGTTTCCAGGCGGTAATCTGGAAAGGCACGCTGTTGAGGCGACTCTGTCATGACCATTCATGGTTCCTTCGTTCGTGCGGTGCCCGGAATATTCATCACCAAGATTCAGTTGTGCCATGTGGCCGGTCCATAAAGCCGGCGCATCGACTAAGGAAGAGGTTCACCGTTCAGTGAGCAACGCAGAAAACACCGCGTCCGAAGTACGTGATGTCATTATCGTCGGCTCAGGCCCGGCTGGGTACACGGCCGCGGTCTACACGGCCCGAGCCAACCTCAAGCCCCTGCTTCTGGCAGGTTCAGTCACCGCCGGCGGCGAACTGATGAACACCACCGACGTCGAAAACTACCCAGGTTTCCCTGAGGGCATCATGGGACCGGACCTCATGGAGAACTTCGAGAAGCAAGCGGCCCGTTTTGGCACCGACATCCAGTTTGAAGACGTCACAGCGCTTGACCTCGAAGGCGACATCAAGACAGTCACGATTGGTACCGGCGAGACCTTCCAGGCTCGGGCGGTCATCCTGTCCACCGGATCCGCCTATCGCGAGCTTGGCCTCCCCAATGAAAAGCGCCTCTCCGGTCACGGAGTCAGCTGGTGTGCAACCTGCGACGGTTTCTTTTTCAAGGACCAGGACATTGCGGTCATCGGCGGGGGAGACTCGGCCATGGAGGAAGCCCTCTTCCTCACCAAGTTCGCTAAGTCTGTCACCGTGGTCCACCGCCGCGACTCGCTCAAGGCCTCAAAGATCATGGCCGACCGGGCCCTGGCCCACGAGAAAATCTCGTTCCTTTGGAACAGCGCCGTGGACGACATCATCGGCGGGGACAAAGTTACCGGCCTGAAGATCAAGAACCTGCAGGACGGGACCGTATCCGACCTCGCCGTCACCGGCGTTTTCGTAGCCATCGGAAACGACCCCCGCACCGACCTGGTAAAAGACGCGCTGAAGATCACGGCTGAGGGCACCATCGCCGTGGACGGCCGAAGCTCCAGGACCAGCGTCCCGGGCGTCTTTGCTGCCGGTGACGTCGTGGACCCCACCTACCGCCAAGCGATCACCGCATCAGGTTCCGGCTGTGTCGCCGCAATCGATGTGGAACACTACCTCGCAGACCTGCACGCCTAATCCGCGTCACCGCTATTCGAAGAGAGAGACAAAGCTATGAGCAACGCTAAAGACGTAACGGATGCAAGCTTCGGCACGGACGTACTGTCAGCCGACAAACCGGTGATTGTGGATTTCTGGGCTGAATGGTGCGGTCCCTGCCGCAAGCTGGGACCCATCCTCGATGAGATCTCCGTCGAGTACAGCGAGAAGGTCAACGTCGTAAAGGTCAATGTCGATGACAACCCGGGGATTGCTGCCGAGTACGGCATCACCTCCATTCCGGCCGTTTACCTCTTCCAAGGTGGCGAAGTCAAGGGCACCGTCATTGGAGCCCGGCCGAAGCAATTCTTCGAGAAGGAATTCGCTGACGTCCTTTCGTAACGGCACGGTCCGTTCGAACTGCGCTAGGCTGCGCTGAACTGCACCCAAATGCGCTAGGAACGCAATGAAGTCCAGTCCTCTATGTCTTGCCCCTGGGGCGGATGCCTTCGAGGCTAGCGCTGTGGGTTTGTGGCCACTGCTTCTGTGAAGCGGTGGCCACAGCCATTTTGCCCTTCGGGACGATTGGTTCGAAACAAACTATCAACGTTTCAGACCGTCATCCAATGCTCCCGGTCATCTCTGGCCTGGCAGAAGCCGGGCCCACCACGGTGGCGGTGTCTTGCTTGCAGCAAAACACGCAGTCAGGCCGCCACTAAGTCCGCGGAACCGGTGGTGCCCCCTAGGTGGCGTCCGATATTGAACCGCGAGCCGTGAGGGCCTTGGCCGCTATGCCATGTTTCACGTGAAACAACCTGGGCAGCGACTTGCCTCATCCGGCCTTCCTGTATCTCTGGCCCTCCAGCCGTTGGCGCGGTCAGGGACATAAAACCAAACCCCCTTGCAAAAAGACCATTGACCAGAATTCCGGGTGGATGGGGGATGATCGAATTCGAGGGCTCTCCGACCACAGCGCGACTTACCTGGCGAACTTGACCCGACCGGGAACTGTGAGTGAAGGAAGATCTGCCGTCTGATTCAACCAATAATTGTCCAGGCAGTAGCACCCAAGAAATGGATAGGGGAAGAACTGGCTGTGGCGCCGGTCCTTCCTCCCTTCGTCCGGCGTACCTTGTACCTGAACAATGGGTGATAACCGCTCCTTCCGGCCTGGTCTGCATACACAACAGTGGGCAATGATTGGCGTGACGTACCCATCGACGCACGTTCGCTTCCATCCGGAGGTCATCGCGCCCTTGGGTGATCCTGAGCGTCTGTTACGGGCGCATCTCATTCGCAGACTGCGGCCCAACAAGTTCGGGCGATCTCAAGAGGCCGACGCGATCGCCTGTTGAGGGCACTCGATTCACTGATGACTCCTGGTTCCACCGCTCCGTTTCACGTGAAACATCGACGCTATCCGCTGCCGATCTAACGAACATTCAACGTAACAAGAATTTGCCTCGACGACCAAAGCAGGGGGACGTCTATTGGGACGTACATAGTGCATCTAGCCAAAGTGGCCTTGTCGGACGCCCGTTCCGGGCTGAAAATGATGCCGTGGACGCCCGCTGACGCCGTTCCCCCTATTGTTTCCTTGGAGCCGCCAGCTAGCCGGGCGTTGGGGGTCACGCTGTGGGCCCCCCTTGTTTCTTTGTCGAGAACGCGGATTAGTTTCTGAGGGCGCTTCGCTCCGCCCTGGGGATGGAAATTTGAGCGCGTCGCCTCCGCCTTTGTGTATGTCTGGTGCTTTCTGAGGCTCTGCCCGACTTGGTGTATGTTTTGGTCGACCCCGATCCGTGGATGTTGCCGGTGAGCCTGTGGATTAGTTTGGCGGTGGAGGGCACAGCTTTGTTGTCCGCGGGACCGCGGGGTCAAGTCCAAATGCGTGGTGTATTGCGGTTGCCGCGTGATCCTTGGTTTGTTTAGGCGCTGAGCGCCAGTTCTGTAGTTGTCGTTGGCTCCTTGGTTGTCGGGGTGCCGACGGTTTGGGCCTGTTGGATGAGCTCGAGGCCGAGGTAGCGGCGGGCTTCGATCCAGTCATCGTGTTGCTCGGCCAGAACGGCGCCGACGAGTCGGATCAACGAGTTCCGGTCGGGGAAGATCCCGACCACGTCGGTGCGGCGGCGGATCTCCCGGTTCAGGTGTTCCTGCGGGTTGTTGGACCATACCTGCCGCCAGAGGCCCTTCGGGAACGGCGTGAACGCGAGCACGTCGGCGCGGGCGGTTTCGAGGTGGTCCGCGACGTTGGGCAGTTTCTCTTCCGGGGCGCGCAGGACGCGGTCGAACTGGGCGTGCACGGCGTCCGCGTCGGGCTGGTCGTAAACACTGTGCAGCAGGGTTTTCACCCAGGGCCAGGAGGTCTTGGGTGTGAGGGACATCAGATTCGCCGCGTAATGGGGTTCGGCAGCGCTGCCAGGACGCGCCGGGCAGGGTTGCCCCGATCGCAGCGACGAGGCCGGCGTGCGCATCGGAGGTCACCAGTTTCACCCCGGTCAGCCCGCGGGCGGTGAGGTCGCGGAAGAAGCCGAGCCAGCCGGCCCCGTCCTCGGACGAGTGGCCTGGATCCCCAGGACCTCCCGGTGCCCGTCGGCGTTCACACCGGTCGCGACCAGGGCACGGACGTTGGCGACCCGCCCGCCCTCGCGGACCTTCAACACCAGCGCATCGGCGGCGACGAACGTGTACGGGCCGGCATCCAGAAGCCGGGTGCGGAACGCCTCGACCTGCTCATCGAGGTCCCGGGCCATGACCGAGACCTGGGACTTGGACAGCCGGGTTATGCCCAGGGATTCGACGAGTTCCTCCATCCGCCGGGTGGAGACCCCGAGCAGGTAGCAGGTCGCCACCACCGAGGTCAGTGCGGTCTCGGCCCGGCGGCGGCCCTCCAGCAGCCAGTCCGGGAAATACGTGCCCTGGCGCAGCTTGGGAATGGCGACATCCAGGCTCCCGGCGCGGGTGTCGAAGTCCCGGTGGCGGTAGCCGTTGCGGGAGTTCACCCGCTCGGTGGACGCCTGGCCGTATTCGGCGCCGCAGACGGCGTCGGCCTCGGCTCCCATCAGGGCTGTGATAAAGGTCTGGAGCATCTGGCGCAGCAGGTCAGGGCACGCCTGCTCGAGCTGCTCCGACAGGAAACGGGTCGGATCGATAGAATAGGGTGCGGTCATCGCGGAGTTCTCCTTCAGGAAAGACATTGGACTGTCATTTCCAAGGGATCACGCGGTGACCGCCTTCGCATCTGGCAAACACGCCCATCAGGTCCGGTTACACCACGCTAATGGACGTAACCGACCGTGGATTGTTGCCTTTGAGCACGAATGTCGGATTTGTTGTTTTGTCCGCCTTCCCCGGAACGCATGCACTTTGATTCCTGCAGGACGACTGGGAAGTGTGATCCGAGATGGAAGTGATCCACCAGCGGTGCGCGGGTATTGCTATTTCGAAGAAGGACGCGAAGGTCTGTATCCGTGTGCAGGGGCGGGGGCCGGGGCAACCGCGTCGACGGTCACCACGTGGGGTGCGATGACCGGACAGATCCTGGACCTGAAGGAACACCTGCTGACGGAGCGGGTGAGTCTGGTGGTGATGGAAGCGACCAGTGACTACTGGCGTCCCTTCTACTACTTGCTCGAGGACGAGGGATTGAACGTCATCCTGGTCAACGCCTGTGATGCCAGAAACGTCCCGGGCCGTAAAACCGATGTCTCCGACGCTGCCTGGCTGGCCGAGCCTCGGTGCTCACGGGCTGGTCCGAGCCTCGTTCGTGCCCCCGCCCCCGATCCGTGAACTGCGGGACCTGACCCGGGCCAGGACCATCATCACCCGGGAACGAACCCGGGAGATCCAGCGGCTCGAGAAACTCCTCGAGGATGCCTGCATCAAGCTCTCCTCGGTGGCCTCGGACATCACCGGGGTCTCGGGACGGCTGATGCTGAAGGCACTGATCGAGGGGCACCAGGACCCGGCGGTCCTGGCAAACCTCGCCCAGCGCAGGATGCGGTCAAAGATCCCTGAGCTCACCGACGCGCTCACTGGCCGGTTCAGCAGCCATCACCGCTACATGGCGGAACTCTACCTGCACCGGATCGACGCCCACACCGCCGATATCGAGGACCTGAGCGCCAGGATCGAGGCGGCGATGGAGCCCTTTCGTCTCGCCCGGGAGCTCCTGATCAGCATCCCGGGATTCAGCACCACCGTCGCAGAGATCGTCATCGCCGAAACCGGCGCCGACATGACCGAGTTCCCCACCGCCTCACCGCCCGGCGCGGGCCGTCCAAAGCACTCTTCGCGATCGAACACGCCATGCTCACCGCAGCCTGGCACGTGCTCACTACCGGCGAACTCTACAAAGACCCCGGCGCCGACTACTCCACCCGCCAGACACCGGCCACAACCAAGACCCGCGCCATCAGACAGCTCGAATCCCTCGGCTACCAAGTCACCCTCGAACCCCTCCACCAGACCGTATAAAACCAGCCTCATGACGTAGACCCGCGAGATCAACCAGTCGCGAGGACAACGTCACCTCCATTTTCATGTCAGATTACTGTTTTCCCGTTGATCCCCACAGGGCCGCTTCGATACATCAACATGTCCGCGCTGTGAGGAGTTGAATAGGATCATGCTGGCCGATTCCCAGGATGAGGAGCAGATCATTGCCAGGGTCGCCGCGATCGACATTGGCAAGGCCGAACTCGTCTGTTGTGTCCGGGTTCCTGCGGAGGGGAACCCGAAGAAGCGGTTGCAGGAGGTGTCCACGCATTCGACGATGAGCCGGTCCTTGGCTGAACTGGCCAACCATCTCGTGGACCTGCGCATCGAGCGGGTAGTGATGGAAGCGACCAGCGATTACTTGAAGCCGGTGTTCTACCTCCTCGAGGCGCACGGACTCGAACCGTGGCTGGTCAACGCCCGCGACGTGAAGCACCTGCCCGGACGTCCAAAAACCGACGTGCTCGATTCCGTGTGGCTGTGCAAGGTCGCCGAACGCCGGATGCTGGGCCGGATCGACGGAATCAATGCCGATACCGCCGCGGTCGATGAACAGATCGGGGCGCAACTGGCCCCTTTCGCGGTGGCGGCGGCACGCCTGGATGAGATCCCGGGCATAGGCCGCATCGCCGCATCGCCGCAACCATCATTCTGGCCGAGATCGGGGTCGACATGTCCCAGTTCCCGACCGCGGGGCACCTGTGTTCCTGGGCAAAGTTCTCCCCGGGCATCAACTCCTCCGTCGGGAAGACGAAGGGCAACGGCTCGACCGGGCACGGCAACCGCTATCTCGCCCGGGTCCTGGGCGAGGCCGCCGTCGGTGCCGGCAAAACGGATACCTTCCTCGGCGAACGCCACCGGCGCCTGGCCACACGGCGGGCAAGAAACGCGCCATCGTCGCTATCGGGCGCTCCATCCTTGTCATCATCTGGCACCTCCTGCATGACCCGGACGCCCGCTTCCACGACCTCGGCGCCGACCACTTCAACCGCCACACCACGACGGACACACCATAGCGCGCTGGCCACAGTCAGGTCACCCCAATTTCGGATCAATACAGTTCGATGGAAAACAGAACGAAAACGAGATTATTATGGAAACGACGCCTGATCCGATTCAGTCGCCTACAATCGTCCGATGAGCACAGCTATACTCCAAGCAGTTGTCCAGTCACTCCATCAACGCCAAGTAGCAACAGTGGCCGCTGACGTATATGCGAAATCGGAAGGGTGCCTCCGCATACGTGGGAGTTCCGCAGCCCCCTTCATGCGGGCGAGTGGCTGTTCACAACAGTTCAAGTGGGTGATCACTCATCTCGAACGGAAACTTAGCAGCGAGCCTCGAACTGTTGAGCGATAGGATCAGGCTCCTGGATGGGCAAGTCAGGCCGCTGAACAGGGACAGTCGAACAGTCTTACTCTCAGGGCCGTCTCAACGGCCGGCGCAGCACCGCTTCAGAGGTGACGCCAAGGCGATGTCGCCAAACGCGTAAAACTTAGGATTCACCGTTTCCTCCTGCCTGCGCGCCCAGGGGTCCAGGGGGGCCGTCTGGTTCTGTCGCTAGCGGCCAATAGGCGGTGCTGGGGAAGATCGGTTCAATGCCAGAGGACACAAGCTATCGACATTTGCGCCCGGTGTTTCACGTGAAACAATCCATCTTCATCGGAAGGAGGAAGCTGTCTCACGGAGTCGTGGTCTTTTCATACTCCCGTGGTCTCTGTTTCACGTGAAACATGCAGTCACCGGGCGTGGGCATCCGGTTGAACCTTAGACTTATGACCACGGATGAAGCATAAGCAGGAACCCAGTATCAAGTAGCCCAGCCGAAACACGGCGTGGAGACGGCGTTCTAACCATGCTGAGTTAGGAGGAGACCGCCAGGCGGCCGCTTACCCCCTCGGAACTGGCCGCCCGAAATACGGTCACGCCACATGCTCGCCTACCGCCTAAGTCGGTTGGCGAAGCCTGATGGTGAAACCTGATTGTTGAACCTGGCAAAGGCCGGTTGTGGAGCTCGCTGAGAGGGGGGCCGTTGATACCCCACTTACCGAGCACCGCACTCACACTCCGACGCCACCCCTAGGGCCCTAGGTTGTCAGGTGTCGGAACCGAATAGACCAGTCACCGTCCTAGGAGCGAAGGCCACGCAAAGGGAATCAACAAGGTGGTGGCCTGGATGGCGGCTCCTAGGGACGAATTAGGTACACCGTCGCGTGTCAATTGGACTCCAATATTGCCTGCCCTTGGGGGACAAAATACACTCGCTCTAGGAGTTATCCCCAGATGTTATCCACAACGATATCCACAGATTTATCCACTGGTTACTGAAATCACACATGCCTTCTCGGGTGGGCTCGGCACGCGAGTCAGACCTCACAGACGTCAAGAAAAACGGTCCCGACGAATCGTGCATCTCGGCCTGTCGGCGAGAACGGCTTTTTTGACTAGCAAACTATCTATAAATCCACCATTTTCTGTCGTCGGACGAACGAAAACGATCAGACTGAGGAACGGCAGGGGATATTTGGCCTTTGTTTCACGTGAAACGTGGCAGGAGGACGACTAGCCCAGCCTCGGACTCCCCATTCACTTCCCTTGTAGAGACAGAGTGGTCACGACGCTAGGCGTGTTTCCAGTCCGTCTATCCACAAAGTTATCCACAGAGCTATCCACTGCACTCTGCACCCATGGGCGCAGAGGAGCGGACGCGAGTTGACCCTTGAGACGGACCTGGCGTCGGCATAGGACAAAGAGAGTCCCACGAAACATTTCAATCGGCACCATAGAAGGCCCAAATCTCACCCCAACAGATCCCCATCCGACGGTCCTGGTGTCAGACCGTCCGTCGACGCTTCCGTTTAGCCCCAGCGGCGGATCCAGCCAAAAACTTTCGAAAGGACCTCAGCAGCAACGATCGCTGTGACCACGAACCACGGAATCCGTCCACCCCGCAGCACGACAATCCGACTCGCCCACATCTTCCCATCGTTGACGACGAGGGCCCCCGCCTTGGCGACGCCCAGGAAGACCGCGGCGCAGTTAGCGACGCACAGAAGGTCGGGGCGCTGGTGTCGCATCTGGGGCTTACGATTCCCGAGCCCCATCAACTCCTCGACGCATTCCTGCCACCTCAGCAGAGTTCCTTCGAGACAGTAGCTGGACAGTGAAGAAGCACGGCTGTTCACCTCGGCACCGACAGCCACACCGACACCGACACCGACACCGACACCGTAGCTAAACGCTAGGCCGTTAGCAGGCTGGCTCGCTAGTTGGAAGTCATGTACAGCCTGCGGTCTACGTCCGCCAATCCGTAGCGCGCCTCATATTTTATGATCGGATCGTGTCCTCGGCAGGCCACTTCGACAGGCGATCCCAAACCAGACGAGATCGTGGTAAAAGTTTCGCGGGGGAGTACTCTCAGTTCGCTGGAACTGTTGGGACACCGGACCCTTCGCGACGGAAGGGGCAAGGCCCGAAAGCACAAAGGGTCCGTACCCAGCGAGGTTGGAAATTACCACAACAGACCTCGGCTCATCCACCCCTTCCAACCAGGCTCCTACTCCTCACCTCGCCCACCATGGCCTGCTAAGTGAGCACATGGGCACTACACGAGCCGGCCTGTATCCCCATGGTGCCAATTCCGTGGCGCCCTAGCATCATGGGAAGGTGACTGGGGAATGGGCGCTCATACCGCCATCCTTGCGTTGGGTGGCGAGAGTCCTACCTGACCCCATAACGACGCTGAGCATGAGTTTCATCGCCTTGGAGGCCTCCTGCATCCAAAGCTACAGCTTGGCAGACACTTACGGTGTTGCGCCTGGGTTTGTTTCGATGATGTCACCCTAATCTGGCTGTTTTAATTCTGTAAACCACTGACTACTGGCCTGCGGGCGCCTGTCTTCAGAGGGAAGCCAGGCATGCATGGGCTTCCATGTTTCACGTGAAACGAACGCGGGCACGTGATTATGGCGCTTCCGTATCTTCGGAGGGTCGGCAATATTCGACTGCTCCCCGGAGCAGTACCACATCTCGGCGACACCCCTGTATTTTTCGAAGGAAGATGGTCAAGGGAGATGGTCAAGGGCATTGGCCTGCATTGGTCGCCTGCTCCTTGTCAAAGTGACTGGCCACGATTGAGATCGCCGCAGCCATACCCGATTATGTTTCGATCCATTGTTGCCTGCATGGCGAGTGGAACAAGACTCTTCGGACATGAAGGGATGCCTAGGGTGGGACAACACTGAGGCGGTCCCTGGCTTTTGGGGTCGGCTTCTGGCCACAGCGCTCAGGGCAGTCCAAATCCTTTTTCAATAGCCGGAGACGTGTGTGGGGGCTGTGTTTCACGTGAAACAGCTTGTCCTATCCTCTAGGTCAGCGGGGAGTCCCTGCGTGTCAGGATCGGGTGTGGCGGCAAACCCAAGTGTGCTGTGCGCCGTGCATACTGGTGAGCCATCGACGGCCAGAGGCAAGAATTGGTGTCGACAGAGGAATTTGGGTAGGCGAGGTGGTCGGAATTGCCATGCGATAAGCGGCGAACATCGATCGAAAGAATGACGGCGGAGGCGTTCTCTGCAAGAAGGCAGAAGGAGTATCAGTTTCGCCGCACTCCGCAGAAAACAATAGGGACTGTTTCACGTGAAACAGCCCCTACCATTGTTGCTAGAAGATCCATATCAGAGGACCTCCGACAGCCGAGACGTCTAGTTTTCAGATCCTGGTGCGAGAACTTCCATGATGCGGTTCAGGTCTTCCACACTCGCAAATTCAATGCTGACGCGGCCCTTGCGGACACCGAGGGAGATCTTCACGTTGGTATCCAACCGGTCTGACAGCGAAGACGCCAGATAGTCCAGCCGCTCGTGCCGTGCGCCGGGGCGCGGAATGTTGTTTTTGGCGGGCTTCGTCGGGTCCTGGTACAGGGTCACCGCTTCTTCGGTTGCCCGAACAGACATACCTTCAGCCACGATCTTCTGCGCGAGGCGTTCCATGGCGGCCGCGTCCGGGAGGGCGAGTAGGGCACGGGCATGCCCGGCGGACAGAACGCTGGCAGCCACCCGCCGCTGCACGAGGGGAGGAAGTTTGAGCAAACGCAGGGTGTTGGAGACCTGGGGACGTGAGCGCCCAATCTTGTCAGCAAGCTGTTCGTGGGTGGTCCCAAAATCTTCGAGCAACTGCTGGTAGGCCGCGGCCTCTTCCAGGGGGTTTAGCTGGCTGCGGTGCAGATTCTCCAGAAGAGCATCCCTAAGGAGGTCATCGTCCGTGGTGTCCCGTACGATGGCAGGGATAGTCTGCATGCCCGCGGCCTGGACTGCCCGCCAGCGACGTTCACCCATGACCAGTTCGTACGGTTCTCCACCATCTTCGGTTGAAGTCCGCACCACGATTGGCTGGAGGACTCCAATTTCACGCACAGAGTGAATCAGCTCCGCCATGTCCTCCTCATCGAAGACCGTGCGGGGCTGTTTGCGGTTCGGATGGATGTCGGAGACCGGAATCTCCGCAAAGCGTACCCCGGGTACCTCCACCAAGTCGACGCCGTTATCCGCATCAGTGTTCAAGACTTCAGGAGCAGGCGTCACAGACACGGGCTCTACCGCCAGCTCAGACGACGTCGAGGCACTGTCTGGGGACTTCTCCGCCGTACGGGACTTGGCGTCAACTTTGGCCGGGGTCTTCGTCCCGGCTGGTTGTTCAGATACTGTTGCCGCAGCCTTCGTAGGGGAGGCGACCTTCGGCGCAGTCTCATCCTTCGGCACCGGAAGATCCTCGACCGGTGCCTGCTTCTCTGAAGCCACCATGGAGTGTGGGGACAACAGCCGCGCGGCATCGCCATTCTCTACTGCATCGGCCGCGTGATCGATCTTCTTGCGGCCCTCAGGAAAAAAGAGGTCCACAGGCCGGGACACAGCTGTCCCATTACCCGAGCCATTGCCAGAGGCGGAACTTGGAATGAGTGCGCCAAGACCGCGGCCTAGGCCACGTCGCTTCTCGCTCATGGATAAATCCCTCCGATGGAAGAGTCAGGCGTGGCCGGACTCCGGTTGTTGCAGTTTTTGAAGATCTTAGCGCTCAGCGATTTCCGCTGCTGCTTCCAGGTAAGACAAGGCTCCACTGGAGGAAGGATCATACGTCATCACGGTCTGCTGGTAGCTCGGAGCTTCCGAGATCCTGACCGAGCGGGGGACCACAGCACCCAGGACCTGGTCCGGGAAGTGCTGGCGCACCTCGGCTGCAACCTGGGCGGCAAGGTTGGTGCGGCCGTCGTACATCGTGAGAAGAATCGTGGAGACCACCAGATCAGCATTGAGGTGCTTCTGAATCATCTCGATGTTCTTCAGGAGCTGGCTCAGGCCCTCCAGTGCGTAGTACTCACACTGGATTGGAATCAGGACTTCGCCGGCAGCACAGAAAGCGTTCACCGTGAGCAGACCAAGGCTCGGCGGGCAGTCGATGAAGATGTAGTCCAGCCGCTCTTCGCCGTTCTTGGCCCGGGTCTTAGCGTAGACGTCGATGGCCCTCCGCAACCGCTGCTCGCGAGCCACCAGCGAGACAAGCTCAATTTCCGCTCCGGCGAGATGAATGGTGGCGGGCGCACAAATCAGGTTGCTGATATCAGGGCAGGGAGCCACAACATCGGCTAAGGGGAAGTCGTTGATCAGGACATCGTAGATGCTGTCCACATCGGCGTGGTGTTCGACGCCCAAGGCTGTAGAGGCGTTGCCCTGCGGATCGATGTCAATGACCAGGACGTTCAAGCCGGCGGCAGCGAGGGCCGCGGCAATGTTCACGGTGGTAGTGGTCTTACCCACGCCGCCTTTTTGGTTGGACACAGTGAAGACCCGCGTCTTATCCGGCTTAGGCAGCTCCCGGCCAACCAGGCGCTCCCTGCGCTTCGTCTCGTGTGCCAGTTCCCTGGCGATGGGGCTGGAATCATCCATGGTGTCAATGACGTTCGTCTTGCCGCCTGATGTTGTTTCACGTGAAACCGAGGCAAAATTTGCCACGTCTACAACCGGGCTGGGGTGACTTTCCCCTCGCACCGGTCCGGAACCCATGCCAGCAACTGAACGTGCTGACCCCAAAGACACAAACGGGGGAATCCGTTGTGTGGAGGCTTCGCTACTGGTCACTGGAACACACTCACTCTCGTTCAGCTCTTGCTGCCGTTGTCTAGCCTAACCGCTTCATCCTGCAGACCAAGGTTACCGGGCCTGGACTAGCCAATCTTTCGAGACTTGTTTACGACGATGCGCACCACCGTGGTGGGTTCCTCCAAAAGGCTTTCACCAACAGTCACCACGGACGTCTGGACGCCGCCAAGTTTCCGGATAACTTTCGCGGCCTTTTCGATTTCTTCCCCGGCGCTGCGGCCCTTGATGGCCACCACCTCGCCCTTGCCTGCGAGCAGGGGGATAGTCAGACCAGCCAGGTTACTCAACGCGGAGACTGCACGGGCAGTCACCACGTCAGCGTCAACCATGCCTACTGCAAGTTCCGCGCGGGTCCGCATGACCGTGACGTTGGTCAGGCCCAGATCATCAACCACTTCCTGGAGCCAGATCACCCGGCGCTCCAGCGGTTCGATCAAAGTGAGCTCCAGATCAGGGCGCGCGATAGCGAGGCAGAGCCCTGGCAGTCCGGCGCCGCTTCCAACATCGGCAACATGGCTCCCGTGCGCGATCTCGCTTTCGATGACCGCACAGTTGAGCACATGCCGGCTCCACAGCCGGGGAATCTCGCGCGGTCCGATGAGCCCGCGTTCCGTCCCGGACGTAGCCAAGTGCTCAACGTAGCGCTTGGCCAGATCCAGCCGGGCGCCGAAGATCTTCTCAGCCGCGAGCAGTTCAGCTGCCGTGATTTCAACCATGATTAACGGTTCAGCAATTCTCTAGTCAGCGGATACAACGATGTGGCGGCCTGCGCCTTCGCCTTCGGACTCACTAACCAGGCCTAGGTCAGCAACGGCGTCATGCACGATCTTGCGTTCGTAGGCACTCATCGGTTCCAAAGCCACAGCCTTGCCGGATTCCTTAACCGAAGCGGCGGCATCCTCGGCGATCTTCTGGAGATGACCAGCGCGCTGCTGGCGGTAGCCGTTGATGTCGAGCACCAGACGCGAACGGTTCTCCGTTGCCGAAAGCACCGACAGCCGGGTCAGCTCCTGCAGCGCCTCGAGTACCTCGCCGTCTTCGCCTACCAGGCTGTCCAGACCATCGGTTTCATCCTCAGCAACGATGGAAATGTAGGTGCGGCCGTTGCGGACCTCGATATCAATGTCGCCATCGATGTCTGCAATGTCCAGGAGCTCCTCCAGATAATCGGCTGCAACGTCGCCTTCTTCTTCGAGGCGGCTTGCTGCGGTTCCCTTGGAGCCTGCGTCCGTGTCCGTCGAGGCCGCGTCCTGATCATCAATGACCTCGTCGGAAAGGGCGTTTTCGGTGCTTTCGGCTGACATTACTTCTTCTTCCTGTTCTTACGCTGGGGCTGGACGCGCTGTCCCTTTTGGTCAATAACCGCGGCGGCGGCTGCTGCCTCTGCTTCGGCGTCGACCTTTTTCCCGCCCAGAATGGGCAGTGCCGGCAGGCCCTTGGCCGCTCGGCGTTCGGCGAGGGCCTTGGCGGCGGGGGATCCCGGCGTCGGCATGCGGCGGATGACGAAGAACTGCTGGCCCATGGTCCAGAGGTTGGTGGTGGTCCAGTAGATGAGCACACCGATGGGGAAGTTGATGCCGCCCACACCGAAGACGATCGGCAGGATGTAGAGCATCATCTTCTGCTGGCGCATGAACGGGCTGGCCATAGCCTCTTCGGACATGTTCTTGGCCATGATCTGCTTCTGGGTGATGAACTGGGACGCCGTCATCGCGAGGATCATCACGATGGAGAGGATCCATACCGCCACCACGTTGCCACCCGCGGGCGTGCCGTGAAGCAGGGTTGCGGACAGCGGAGCTCCGAAGATGCTGGAGGAGTCGAACTGTTCAACCTGGGTAGGGCTCATTGCGCCGATGCCCTGGCCGCCCTGTTTGGCCGTGCTGATGCCGGAGAGAACCTGGAACAGCGCAAAGAAGAACGGCATCTGGATCAGCATCGGGAGGCATGCCGAGAAGGGGTTAGTGCCGTGCTTCTTGTACAGGGCCATCTGCTCCTGCGCCATGGCCTGGCGGGAGAGCTGATCAGTCTTGCCCTTGTACTTGTCCTGCATCTTCTTCAGGTCAGGCTGCAGCAGCTGCATACCGCGCTGGGCCTTGATCTGCTTGACGAATACGGGGATCAAGGCCGCACGGATGACCAACACCAATCCGATGATGGACAACGTCCAGGTCCAGCCGTTCGCGGCCGGAAGGCCGATGAAGCTCAGTCCGTCATGGAAGCCGACCATAATGACTGAGACCAGCCACTTGAACGGAAACATGATTGTTCCAAAGAAGTCCATACGATATCCCTATTCGTCAGGCCGCAAGGCGGCCTTCTCCATCAGTCTGAGCAGCCAGGTACTTGTCCGGGTTGTTCAGCACAACAATTGTGGGGGTCCGGTGTTCGGGCCAGTGGCGGTGGCCGGCGGGGACATGGTCCACACCACCGGCATTCCACGGATGGCAGCGTACGAGGCGGCGGGCCGCAAGCCAGCTGCCCTTCACTGCCCCATGGACAGTGATTGCTTCCAAGGCGTACGCCGAGCAGGAAGGAAAGAAGCGGCAAACCTGGCCATACAAGGGGGAAATCACCTTGCGGTAGGCCATGAGCAGCAGAATAAGAATGTTTCTGGGCAGGTTCCAGAGGAAGGTGCCCACGACGGCAGCACCGGACTGTAGGTAGTGGACGACGGCGGCAGGCGAGTTACGCACGCTGTGTCCCTTCCTGTGTTGTACCGGTTGAACCGTTTACAGCAGCCCGCGGAAGGCGGCTGCCCAACCGGTTCAAGGTCGTTTCCAGTGCGGCGTTGTAGTCTGCCAGCAGTTGATCCCAACTGGCGGTTGCCGACGCAGGCAGGGCCCGGACCACTATGGCGAACCCGCTACCGTACTCGCGAAGCGAGGCAGTAGCGGCTTCCCTCAGTCTTCTCTTAACGAGGTTCCTGACCACAGCGTTCCCGACGCCTTTGGAAACGATGAACCCGATCCGGCTGGGTTCGTCGGCAGCAATAGCTGCCGCATATAACACTACGTTCCGGCGCCCATTGCGGACACCGGAACGTACAGTTGTTGCAAAATCAGTTGCAGTTCTCACGCGGTTACGGGTGGCCAGCACCTTAAACTCGCAAAGAAATGTAAACCGACGAGTCAGTTATCTAGGCCGACAGTTCGGTGCGGCCCTTGCCACGACGGGCTGCCAGGATGGCACGGCCGGCACGGGTACGCATACGAAGGCGGAAGCCGTGCTTCTTGGCTCGACGGCGGTTATTCGGCTGAAAAGTCCGCTTGCTCACGTTAGTTACTCCAGTGGATCAAAGGTGCGCCCACCCGATCAGTAAAGGGAAGAACTGGCCGACGCTAAGTTTTGTATATGCACGCCTCCCCCAGCCGCTCAAACGCAGTGCGTAGGAGAGATTCAGATGGGGGCAGAAAGCGCACACAAAGGACTTCACAACATTAGGGCAAATTGCGCCCCCGAGTCAAGCCGGAGGGCGTCTCGTTGCCTGCCAGCGGCTGTGCTTAACCTGCCTCCGCAGCCTGTGGATGAAGTGGCTCACAGGGTCCGTTTTGAACCACAACGATGTAATTATCCACAAGCTACTTCCCAGCTATCTTCTGGCCTTTTGATCCCCTAGAGTGGCTCAGTAGCCGATTATCCACGGACTGTGTATAACTCTGTGGATGAAGCTGGTCCAGCATCCTGGTTCCGGACTTGTGGCTGCACGTAATGCAGACACGCAAGTTTTGAGGAACTGATTGATGACAGTAGACGAAGCCAACCACGCCAATACTGTCGGAAGTTCCTGGCGACGCGTGGTGACCCTCCTCGAGCAGGACGACCGCGTCTCGCCGCGGCAACGGGGGTTTGTCATCCTGGCCCAGGCCCAGGGCCTAATCGGATCCACCCTCTTGGTCGCCGTTCCCAACGAACTGACCCGCGAAGTCCTGCAGACCCAAGTCAAGGACGCCCTGGACGATGCCCTGCACAACGTCTTCTCGGAGGACATCCGGTGCGCCATCGACGTGGACACCGATCTGGTCCCCATCCACAAAGAGCCCGAACCCGTCGTCGAACCGTCCTATTCGGCAGACCAGCTGATCGAACAGAAGCCCCAGCCCATGCTGCCGAGCACCTCGCATGAGTTCGGCCGGCTGAATCCCAAGTACGTCTTCGATACGTTCGTGATCGGTTCGTCCAACCGTTTTGCCCACGCCGCCGCAGTGGCCGTGGCCGAAGCCCCAGCCAAGGCGTACAACCCCCTGTTCATTTACGGTGATTCAGGCCTTGGCAAGACGCACCTGCTGCACGCTATCGGCCACTATGCCCGCCGCCTGTACAGCGGGATCCGGGTCCGCTACGTGAATTCTGAAGAGTTCACCAACGACTTCATCAACTCCATCCGCGACGACGAAGGCGCCAGCTTCAAGACCACGTACCGCAATGTGGATGTGCTGCTGATCGATGACATCCAGTTCCTCGCCGGCAAGGACCGAACGCTGGAGGAGTTCTTCCACACATTCAATTCACTGCACAACAACAACAAGCAAGTGGTCATCACCTCTGACCTGCCGCCCAAACAGTTGGCGGGCTTTGAAGACCGGATGAAGTCCCGCTTTGAATGGGGCCTCCTCACGGACATCCAGCCGCCCGAACTGGAGACGCGCATTGCCATTCTGCGCAAAAAGGCGCTCAGCGAAGGCCTCTCCGCACCGGACGATGCTTTGGAATACATCGCCTCCAAGATCTCCAGCAACATCCGCGAACTTGAGGGTGCGCTGATCCGGGTCACGGCGTTCGCCAGCCTGAACCGACAGCCAGTGGACGTTGCCCTGGCCGAGATGGTCCTGAAAGACCTCATTACCGATGACGGCGCCCAGGAAATCACGTCGAGCCAGATCCTGATCCAGACGGCTGATTACTTCAAACTCACCATGGAGGAACTCTGCAGCAAGTCCCGGACCCGGACCCTGGTCACCGCCCGCCAGATCGCCATGTATCTCTGCCGGGAACTGACGGACATGTCGCTGCCCAAGATTGGCCAGGAACTCGGCGGACGGGACCACACCACAGTGATCCACGCCGACCGCAAAATCCGGGAGCTGATGGCTGAGCGGCGTGTGATTTACAACCAGGTTACCGAGCTCACCAACCGCATCAAGCAGCAACAGCGCGACTCTTGACCCCTCGCCTCTGTACCTTATTAACAGGTGCATGTGGATAACCCTGTGGATACTTAAGGGGACAACTCCGCTTAATAGGCTTAAAACCCTTAAGGCGCCTGTGGATCAGCGAAATCCCAAAAGTTGTTATCCCCATCCACAGCCTGTTTAAAACCTGTGTCGCCCACAATCGATGAACAGGGCTTAACCGCTGGATCCTGCGGCCGGATCGAGTTATCCACAGTTTCCACAGGGGTTATTAACACTACTAATCCCAAGAAATTGATTTCCCTCAAATAACAATCTCGATCCGCACTCCGACCGGGCCGGGACCAAAGGGCCCCACAGGCCTTGGCGGGATCGCCGGGGATGCGTTAATCACCGGTCTTCCGGCTAAGCTGTCAGCAGCGCTCCCATCCTTGGGTTTCTTTGTAGTTCCGTACTCGACGAACCATGCAGGTTCCGTGGTTGGGGCGCGACTACTTTTGGGCTCCCGCTGGGAGTCCCCGGTTCAGACATGGCAGC
Organism: Arthrobacter sp. UYCo732; assembly: GCF_040547265.1. Lineage (NCBI taxonomy): Bacteria > Bacillati > Actinomycetota > Actinomycetes > Micrococcales > Micrococcaceae > Arthrobacter > Arthrobacter sp. UYCo732. Next base: position 25,798 of record NZ_JBEPPJ010000019.1, read on the forward strand.
AGCAATGAAAGGCGGCACCCTTCCGTGAAGTTCAGAGTCGAACGGGATGTCCTGGCAGAAGCCGTCACCTGGACAGCCCGGTCGCTGTCTCCGCGGCCTCCGGTTCCAGTGCTGTCCGGCCTGCTCCTAAAGGCTGAAGCCGGCACGGTGAGCCTCTCGAGTTTTGACTACGAGACGTCCGCACGGCTGGAAATCCCTGCGGACATCAGCACTGAAGGCACCATCCTGGTTTCCGGCCGGCTCCTCGCTGACATTTGCCGTAGCCTTCCCTCCGCGCCGGTGGAAGTGGAAACAGACGGCAATAAAGTCACCCTGACCTGCCGCCGCAGCAGCTTCCACTTGGCCACCATGCCCGAGGCAGAGTACCCGCCGCTGCCAGCATTGCCCGCCATCAGCGGGACTGTCCCGGGAGACGCGTTCGCCCAGGCTGTGTCGCAGGTGATCATTGCGGCCAGTAAGGATGACACTCTTCCTATCCTCACCGGGGTTCGTATGGAGATCGAGGACGATCTCATCACGCTCCTGGCAACGGACCGCTACCGCCTGGCCATGCGGGAAGTGCCGTGGAAGCCGGCCACCCCGGGAATTTCCACCAGCGCGCTGGTCAAGGCAAAGACCCTCAACGAAGTCGCGAAGACCCTCGGCAACAGCGGCGACATTAACCTCGCCCTGGCTGATGACGACAGCCGCCTGATCGGTTTTGAAAGCGGCGGCCGCACCACCACCTCTCTGCTGGTAGACGGCGACTACCCCAAAATCCGGTCGCTGTTCCCGGACTCCACACCCATCCATGCGACGGTGCAGACCCAGGAGCTGGTGGAGGCGGTCCGCCGTGTATCCCTCGTGGCCGAACGGAACACCCCGGTACGGCTGGCCTTTACCGCTGGCCTGCTGCACCTGGACGCCGGCACCGGCGAGGACGCCCAGGCCTCCGAAGAACTCGAAGCCCAGCTGTCCGGTGACGACATCACCGTGGCGTTCAACCCGCACTACCTGGTGGAGGGACTCGCCGTCATCGAGACCAAGTACGTCCGGTTCTCCTTCACCACGGCACCGAAGCCCGCCATGATCACGGCCCAGGTGGACGCCGATGGTGAGGACCAGGACGACTACCGTTACCTGGTCATGCCCGTCCGCCTCCCCAACTAGGTAGCAGATAACGTCGTAAGTGCTCAAAACGACGCTTAGTGCTACCTAGTTGGGATGATTTCCGTTAACCAGCCAACCCGCGCAGAAAAGAGACTCACGTGCATATCGGACTGATCGGCCTTGGCAAAATGGGTTTCAACATGCGCGAACGGCTGCGCAAGCGTGGCATCGACGTCACTGGTTTTGACCGCAACCCCGATGTCACCGACGTCGCCTCCGTGGACGAGCTCATCGCGGCAGTTCCGGCTCCGCGGCTCATCTGGGTGATGGTCCCGTCCGGCGCAATTACCGATGCAGTGATTACCGAGCTCGGAAACAAGCTCAACGCCGGTGACCTCGTGATCGACGGCGGCAACTCCCGCTTTACTGAGGACCAGAAACATGGTGCCGCGCTGGCGGAAAAGGGTATCCAGTTCGCCGACTGCGGTGTGTCCGGCGGTGTGTGGGGACTCCAGAACGGGTACGGCCTCATGGCCGGAGGCGATACCGCCGATATTGAGCGTGCCCTGCCGGTTTTCGATGCCCTCCGTCCTGAGGGGGAACGAGCGGACAGCTTCGTCCACGTGGGCGGCGTCGGCGCAGGCCACTACGCCAAAATGGTGCACAACGGTATTGAATACGGCCTGATGCAGGCCTATGCCGAAGGCTACGAACTCCTCGCGGCCAAAGACATCGTTGATGACCTGCCCGGCACGTTCCGCGCCTGGCAAAAGGGCACGGTGGTCCGGTCCTGGCTGCTTGATCTGATGGTCAAGGCACTGGAAGAGGATCCGGGACTGGCCTCCATCGATGATTATGTGGAGGATTCAGGTGAGGGCCGCTGGACCGTTGAAGAGGCGATCGCCAATGCCGTGCCGGCACCGGCCATCACGGCCGCACTCTTTGCCCGCTTTTCGTCCCGTGAAGATAACTCGCCCGCCATGAAGATGGTTTCCGCCCTGCGCCACCAGTTCGGCGGACATGCCACCCGTCCCGCCAAGTAGCATCCACCCCTCAACCCGCGGGGTTCCGAGAATTCTGAAGACCGAGTGTACCTAGAACACCTTTCGCTGACCGATTTCCGCAGCTACGCCCAGGTTGACCTTGCCCTCGGGCCGGGTGTGACGGTTCTGGTAGGATCCAACGGAATCGGCAAGACGAACCTGATGGAGGCCATCGGTTACCTGGCTACGCTCAGTTCGCACCGGGTCAGTTCCGACGGTCCGCTGCTGAGGTTCGGTACGGAACGTTCGCTGGTCCGGGCCCGTGTGGTCCGCGGCGGGCAGACCACGGTGCTGGAACTCGAAATCAACGCCGGCCGGGCCAACCGCGGCCGGATTAACCGCAGCAATCCGGTCCCTGCCAGGGATCTGCTGGGAATCTGCCAGACAGTGCTGTTCGCGCCCGAGGACCTGGCGCTGGTCAAGGGGGATCCGTCAAGCCGCCGCCGGTTCCTCGACGAGCTGCTGGTCAGCCTGATTCCGCGGCATTCGGCCACCCGCACCGATTACGACCGGGTCCTCAAACAGCGCAATGCGCTGCTCAAATCCGCCCGCACCGGAAAATTCACTGCCGGCCATGAAGCCACGCTCGATGTCTGGGACATGCACATGGCCCGGGCCGGCGCCGAGCTGCTGTATGCCAGGCTGGAACTCGTGGAACGGCTTCGCCCTCACCTGGCCAAGGCGTATGCCCAGCTCACCGACGGTTCCAAGGAAGCCGGCGCCGTGTACCGGTCCACACTCCAGAACCTAATGGACGACGACGGCTCGGCCCCGGATGCCGGCGGCGGTTCCGCGGTGGCCGGGTCCGCCGGAGCCGACGATCTCCGTTTCCTCACCGTCGAGGAACTCACCCACCGCTATGTCCAGGCCTTCGCAGCGTCGCGCCGAAAGGAACTGGAACGGGGAATTTCTTTGGTGGGACCGCACCGGGACGAGCTGGCACTGATCCTCGGCGAAGCGCCCGCAAAGGGGTATGCCTCGCACGGCGAAACGTGGTCGATGTGCCTCTCATTGCGGCTTGCCTCGTACTACGTCATGCTGGACGACGCCCGGACCGGCGGGTCTGCTCCGATCCTCATCCTCGACGACGTTTTTGCCGAGCTCGATGTCCAGCGACGGCGTAAACTGGCGGCAATAGTCTCCGGCGCGGAGCAGGTCCTGGTGACAGCCGCCGTCGACGCCGACATCCCGGACGAGCTCTCCGGCCGGCGGGTGAAGGTTATCCCGGGAGGTATCGATGAATAAGGATGAAAAGGGCGGGCTGCAGCCCGGCCGGGATCCTGACAACATCGACGCGCCCCAGGCGGCACTGAACAGGATGCGCGAGGCCGCTGCGTCCCGCGGCGAAATCCGCCGTAAGGCACTTCCTTCCGGCGGGGCCGCGAAAGCCAAACGCGGCGTCAGGGACACCCGGGGCTTCAGTCAGTTCCATTCGACTGGCCGGGATCCCCTTGGACTTGGCAAAGTCGTGGGACGCCTCGTGGCCGAACGCGGGTGGACCTCGCCGGTGGCGGTGGGTTCCGTCATGGCGGAGTGGGCCACCCTGGTGGGTCCGGAAATCTCGGCGCATTGCACACCTGAGAGTTTTACCGACACCACCCTGCACGTCCGCTGTGATTCGACCGCCTGGGCCACGCAGCTGCGGCTGCTGAGCATCAGCCTCCTGGAGAAATTCCGCACCGAACTGGGCGACGGAGTGGTCACCAGCATCCAGGTGCTCGGACCATCGGCACCGAGTTGGCGCAAGGGCGGCCGTACCGTCAACGGCCGGGGGCCGCGCGATACGTACGGTTAGCCGCCGTCGTCGGCTCTTGAATATTGGCCGGACGGCGTGTAGGGCGGTCTAACGCCCTTGGGGCGTATAGGAACCCGGAGGTGGGACCGCGAGGGCGGCCAAGGCGGGATCAACGGCCTCACGCAGGCATTTTGGGACTCCGCGTCCCCTCTGGAATGCGGGAATAGCAGCCATTTCACGGTAGAATTGCAACAGATAACTGGGCGCCGGTGAAACGTTGACTGAGTCCGTTTTCCGCGCGCTCAACGCAGCCGGATCTCGTTCTGCAGGTCGACCTACTCGTCAGTGCCATCACCTTGTGCCTGTTGGCGGCCGCTTTTCCTTGGGAAAGTTACCGCCGGCCATCATCGAAAAAGAGGAGTCGACAGCACCTGTGGCTAACGACAATACAGATACCCAGGCAGTGGAACGCGCAGTGGAGGGCGTGCCTACGCCCGATACGCCGGCGGAGGCCGTGGCACCGCGGGAGTATGGCGCAAGCGATATTACAGTACTTGAAGGCCTTGAGGCAGTCCGGAAACGTCCGGGCATGTACATCGGTTCCACCGGACCGCGCGGCCTGCACCACCTGGTCTATGAAGTGGTGGACAACTCCGTTGACGAGGCCCTGGCAGGCTACTGCACGCACATCGAAGTTGTCTTGCAGGCGGACGGCGGCGTGAAAGTTGTTGATGATGGCCGCGGAATCCCCGTGGATATGCACCCCACCGAGCACAAGCCCACCGTTGAGGTGGTGATGACGATCCTGCACGCCGGCGGCAAGTTCGGCGGCGGTGGTTATGCCGTTTCCGGCGGCCTCCACGGTGTGGGTATTTCCGTGGTTAACGCCCTCTCCAGCCGGGTGGACACCGCGGTCCGGCGCCAGGGTAACGCCTGGCGGATGTCCTTCGCCGACGGCGGCAAGCCCCAGGGAGGCCTGGTCAAGGGTGAAGAAACCACCGAGACCGGCACCACCCAGACGTTCTACCCTGACGCCAGCATCTTCGATTCCATCGATTTCGATTTTGAGACGCTTCGGGCCCGCTTCCAGCAGATGGCCTTCCTGAACAAGGGCCTCCGCATCACCCTCACGGACGAGCGCCCCGTTGCGGTGAAGTCGGAGTCCGACGACGACCTCGACCTTGATGGTGTTGTCACCGAAGGCGAAGTCGCCGCAGATCACCGCACCGTGGTGTATCAATACGACGACGGCCTCCTGGACTACGTGAAGCACCTGAACTCGGGCAAAAAGGTTGATGTTGTGCACGAGGACGTCATTGCCTTTGAAACCGAGGATAAGGACCGCAAAATTGCCTTGGAAATGGCGATGCAGTGGACCAGCGCGTACTCCGAAAGCGTCCACACCTACGCCAACACCATCAACACCCATGAGGGCGGCACCCACGAAGAGGGCTTCCGGGCCGCGATGACATCGCTCATCAACCGCTACGCGCGGGAGAAGAGCATCATCAAGGAAAAGGATGACAACCTCACCGGTGATGACATCCGTGAAGGCCTCACGGCAGTCATCTCGGTCAAGCTCGCAGAGCCGCAGTTCGAAGGCCAGACCAAGACCAAGCTTGGCAACTCCGAGGTCAAGGGTTTTGTCCAGCGCGTTGTGACTGACGGTCTTGGCGACTGGCTGGAACGCAACCCCGGCCCGGCCCGCGACGTTATCCGCAAGGCCATCTCGGCGGCCCAGGCCCGCATGGCCGCCCGCAAGGCCCGCGATAACGCCCGCCGCAAGAGCCCGCTGGAGTCCTTCGGCATGCCGGGTAAGCTCTCCGACTGCTCCTCGAAGGACCCCGCGCGCTGCGAGGTCTATATTGTGGAGGGCGACTCCGCCGGTGGTTCGGCCAAGCGCGGACGCAACCCCGAAACCCAGGCCATCCTGCCCCTCCGCGGCAAGATCCTGAACGTGGAACGGGCCCGGCTGGACAAGGCACTGGGCAACGCCGAGGTCCAGTCCATGATCACGGCGTTCGGCACCGGCATCGGCGAGGATTTCGACCTGAGCAAGCTCCGGTACCACAAGATCGTGCTGATGGCCGATGCCGACGTTGACGGCCAGCACATCACCACCCTCCTGATGACGCTCCTGTTCCGCTACATGCGTCCGCTCATCGAAAACGGCTACGTCTACCTGGCACAGCCGCCGCTGTACCGGATCAAGTGGTCCAATGCGCCGCACGACTACGTCTTCAGTGACAAGCAGCGGGATGCGAAGCTCCTTGCCGGCCAGGCTGCCGGCCGCCGCATCCCGAAGGACAACGGTATCCAGCGCTACAAGGGCCTGGGCGAGATGGACTACACCGAACTGTGGGACACCACCATGGACCCGGACCACCGCACCCTCCTGCAGGTCACCATGGACGATGCCCTGGCAGCGGACCAGACCTTCGCCACCCTGATGGGTGAAGACGTGGAGTCCCGCCGAAACTTCATCCAGCAGAACGCCAAGGACGTCAGGTTCCTGGATATCTAGCCGGCCTCACCGACTGATATTCCATAACCGACATATACCTGAAACGGAAAATATAAACGATGAGTGACGAGACACCCGAGAACCCGGCGGATTCCGCCGATCTTCCGGAAACCGTACTTGAAGGCGATGTGTTGATCGACCGCGTTGAGCAGGTGGACCTGCAGACCGAAATGCAGCGTTCCTACCTCGACTACGCCATGGCCGTAATTGTGGGCCGCGCCCTTCCCGACGTGCGCGACGGCCTCAAACCCGTGCACCGCCGCGTGATTTATGCGATGTTCGACGGCGGCTACCGCCCGGAGCGTTCGTTCAACAAATGCGCACGTGTGGTGGGCGAAGTCATGGGCCAGTACCATCCCCATGGCGACACCGCGATTTACGACGCCTTGGTGCGCCTGATCCAGGACTGGACCATGCGCTACCCCCTGGCGCTGGGACAGGGCAACTTCGGTTCGCCAGGCAATGACGGTGCAGCCGCCCCGCGGTACACCGAAACCAAAATGGCGCAGCTGGCCATGGAGATGGTCCGGGACATCGACGAGGAAACGGTCGACTTCCAGGACAACTACGACGGAAAGAACCAGGAACCCACCATCCTGCCGGCGCGGTTCCCCAACCTGCTGGTCAACGGTTCCTCCGGCATCGCAGTGGGCATGGCAACCAACATCCCGCCACACAACCTCCGCGAAGTAGCCGACGGTGTCCAGTGGTACCTGGCCAACCCGACGGCCACCCGCGAGGAACTTCTCGAAGAGCTGATGGTGCGCGTCAAGGGACCCGATTTCCCCACCGGCGCAACCATTCTTGGTCGGAAGGGCATCGAGGACGCCTACCGGACCGGCCGTGGTTCCGTCACGATGCGCGCGGTAGTCAATGTGGAGGAACTCCAGGGACGCACCTGCCTGGTGGTCACCGAACTGCCGTACCAGGCCAACCCGGACAACCTGGCCATCAAGATCGCTGAACTGGTCAAGGACGGCAAGATCTCCGGCATCGCGGACCTCCGCGACGAAACCTCCGGCCGCACCGGCCAGCGCCTGGTGATCGTCCTCAAGCGCGACGCCGTGGCCAAGGTGGTGCTGAACAACCTTTACAAGCACACCGAGCTGCAGAGCAACTTCTCCGCCAACATGCTGGCCATTGTGGACGGCGTTCCGCGGACCCTGAGCCTGGACGCGTTCATCCGTCACTGGGTCATCCACCAGATGGATGTCATTGCGCGCCGGACGCGGTACCGCCTGCGCAAGGCCGAAGAGGAAGCCCACATCCTGCGGGCACTACTCAAGGCACTGGACATGCTGGACGAAGTGATCGCCCTTATCCGGGCATCCAACACCACCGAGGCTGCGCGCGACGGCCTGATGCAGCTGCTCGACATCGATGAGCTGCAGGCCCGGGCCATCCTGGACATGCAGCTGCGCAGGCTGGCTGCCCTGGAACGTCAGAAGATCCAGGACCGGCATGCCGAACTGGAGTCTGCGATCGCGGAGTACAACTCGATCCTGGCCTCGGAGACGCGCCAGCGCGAGATCATCAGTACAGAGCTGGCGGAAATCGTGGCCAAGCATGGTGATGACCGCCGCACGAAGATCCTCATGGGCTTCGACGGCGACATGTCCATCGAGGACCTGATCCCCGAGGAGGAAATGGTTGTCACCATTACCCGCGGCGGCTACGTCAAGCGCACCCGCAGCGACAACTACCGTTCGCAGCAGCGCGGCGGCAAGGGCATCAAGGGTGCCCAGCTTCGCGGCGACGACGTGGTGGAGCACTTCTTTGTCACCACCACCCACCACTGGCTCCTCTTCTTCACCAACCTTGGCCGCGTCTACCGTGCCAAGGCTTATGAGCTGGTGGAGGCCGGGCGTGACGCCAAGGGCCAGCATGTGGCCAACCTGCTGGCCTTCCAGCCGGACGAACACATCGCCCAGGTGCTGGACCTCAAGGACTACCAGCAGTCGCCGTATCTGGTGCTGGCCACCAAACGTGGCCTAGTCAAAAAGACCCGGCTGGAGGACTACGACACCAACCGCTCCGCCGGTGTCATAGCGATCAACCTGCGCGACGAGGACGAATTGGTTTCGGCCCAGCTCGTGTCGGAATCAGATGATCTGATGCTCGTCTCACGCATGGGCCAGTCCATCCGCTTTACCGCCACCGACGACGCACTGCGCCCCATGGGCAGGGCCACCTCCGGTGTCACCGGAATGAAGTTCCGTGAGGATGATGAGCTGTTGGCCGCCGACGTGGTCACGGACGGCTCGTTTGTCTTCATCGTCACCGAGGGTGGCTACGCCAAACGGACTGCGGTGGAGGAATACCGCCTGCAGGGCCGCGGCGGCCTCGGCATCAAGGTGGGCAAATACCAGGAGGAACGCGGCCATCTCGTCGGTGCCCTGATTGTCCAGGAAGAGGACGAGGTCCTGGTGGTCATGGAGGGCGGCAAGGTGGTCCGTTCATCCGTGGCCGGTGTGCCTGCCAAGGGCCGGGACACCATGGGTGTCATCTTCGCAAAACCGGACAAAAACGACCGCATCATCGAAGTGGCCCGGAACAGCGAACGCGGTCTCGAGGGCGAAGAGTCCGAGGATGATGACGTAACGTTGACCGAAGAGGCCGGGTCCCCGGAGGGATCCGCAGGGTCAGCAACAAAACCAGACACATCGCCGGCTGTTGAGTCAGAGGACGCCTCCGGCGACGCTGAGCCGAACGAAGACTACACCGGAGGTAACGAGTGAGTAATCCCGACTCATATCCCAAGCCGAGCAGCACTGTACCCGGCGAAACGCCGCAGCCCGCGGCCGCACCCCGGGTGAACGCGCCCATCCGTCCGCAGCAGCGGCCGGCAGCCCCGGCCGGAGCGCCGGGACAGCGCGCAGCGCAGGGACAACCCGGCCAGCGGCCCGTGCAAGGCCAGCCAGGGCAACGTCCCGTACAGGGCCAACGTCCTGCGGCCCCCGGTCAGCGCCCAGCCGCTGCGGGCCAGCGTCCCGTTCAGGGCCAGCCCAACCTCGTCAAGCCCGCGCCCAAGGCCAAGGTCAGGCGTGCCCGGCTGTTGGTCAGCAAAGTGGATGCCTGGTCGGTCCTGAAGATGGCATTCCTCCTGTCCGTGGCGCTGGGAATCGTCACGGTGGTGGCCTCCATCGTGCTCTGGACCGTGCTGGACCTCACCGGAATCTTTGACCAGGTGGACAGTCTCCTGGGCACCCTGGCAGGTTCCGAGGGCGGCGGCTTCGAGCTCAAGAAGGTCGCGTCCCTGGGCCAGGTGGCCTCGTTCGCCACCATCATCGCCGTTGTCAACGTGGTCCTGCTGACGGCCCTTTCCATGCTTTCGGCAGTATTGTACAACATCTCAGCTACCCTCGTGGGCGGCATTGGTGTGACCCTGACGGACGACTAAATCCCAGATTTTTCACCGGAATTTCGCGGTGAAATGCCTCGATTTGAGATCGGGCCGGGATGTGCTGTACAGTCATATCTCGGCCCGATGAGGCATCGGGGCGTATAGCTCAGGCGGTTAGAGCGCTTCGCTGATAACGAAGAGGTCCCAGGTTCAAGTCCTGGTACGCCCACGGAACCTGTGCAGGTTCACGGATGGTTCGGTTTGCTTTGGCAGGCTGAGCCGGGAACGGGGTGCATGTGAAGAAGTTGCTGGTACTTGCAGCTGCGATCGCAGGCGTCCTGCTCTACAGGAAAGCACAGGAATCCGAGGCCCGGAAAACAGTCTGGAGCCAGTCGACCGATCAGGTCGAATAGGCCGGATCCCGGACAGGAAGCTGTCAAAAGGCTTCACGGTTCTAGGGTATGATTGACGGGTTGCTTCTTATGGGGGCATGGCGCAATTGGTAGCGCACCTGCTTTGCAAGCAGGGGGTTCGGGGTTCGAGTCCCCGTGCCTCCACCATAAGAAAGTCCCGGACAGCGGAAACGCTGTCCGGGACTTTTCGTTGTGCCGAACAATAGGGTGAAACAGTGAACCTCCTTCTCGCAGCACTCGGAGTGCTGGGCGTGGCCTCATCCGGGCCACTGATCGCAGCCACCCTCGGAGCCACCACCGTCAGTGCCCTCGCCATTGCCTTCTGGCGCAACGCCATCGCGGCCGTGGTGATGGCCACCCCCACCCTGGTCCGCGAACCGCGGCAGTTCGGCCGCATCACCGCACCAGAATTCCGCTGGTCCCTGTTGGCCGCCGTCGCGCTGGCCCTTCACTTCGCCTGCTTCATCACCTCCCTGCAACTGACCTCCGTCGCCGCCGCCACCGCGTTGGTGTGCCTGCAGTCGGCGTGGATCGCGGTCTTCCAGCTCTTCCGCGGGACCAGGCACCGGTGGCAGGTGCTGGCAGGACTGGGCATCGCCTTTGTCGGCGTGGTTACCATCACCGGGTTCGACATGGCCTCCTCGCCTGAGGCCTTTCTGGGCGATGTCCTGGCTATGGCCGGAGGTGCATTGGCCGGCCTCTACACCCTGGCTGGCGGCAAGGCCCGCCAGACCATGACCACCGGAACCTACACCACACTCTGCTACGGGATGTGCGCGGCGCTGGTGGCGGTGCTGGCGCTGTTCAGCGGCCAGCCACTGGCAGGGTTCGACGCCGTTGGCTGGGTGGGGATCGTGGCCATCACCGTATGTGCCCAACTGGTGGGCCACACCGCTTTTAATCACCTGCTGGCCACCATGAGCCCGCTGCTGGTGTCCATGATCATCCTGCTGGAAATCCCCGGCGCGGCTCTGCTGGCAGCGGTATTCCTCAACGAAACGCTTCCAGCCGGCACCTACTCCGGTCTGGGGCTCATCCTCGCCGGACTTGCCGTTGTGGTGATGGGACAGCGCTTCCGCGCGGGCCGCCGTCGGGGCAACGGATCAGTCGATGGCAACCAAACCGAGGAACCGCCGTCGGACCATCTCGCCGAACTGGGCACGGACTGAGGGCGCCCCCTCTCTGGCGGCAGGGCGCAGCCTATTGTCCGCCGCGGCGGACAGGCTGGGCGGTATTGACCGTGTGGATCGCACGCAGGAGTTTGGCCGGGAAGTACACCGAGAAAAAGACCACCATCGGTGCCTTGAGGGCCATCTTCTTGACGTTGTGCGCTTTGTAGGTACGGTCGAAGCGGGTCACGTAGTAGCGGTAGTCCCGCGGTGAGTCTTCCAGCCGGCGGGCGGACATGCCGGAGACCATCTGAGGCCAGTACTGGACCTTGAGTTCGTGGTCGGCGAGGTGCAGGGAGAGGTCGATGTCCTCGTGCATCTCGTCCTTCTCATCACGGCAGGTTTCATCCCGGATGGTTTCCCAGGCGGTGGCACGCAGTGCCATGTTGGAACCGAAGAGGAAATGGTACTGGTGCTTGGCGAGCTTGAGCATCAGTTGGCGCATTTTATCGTCAGCCTTGAGGCCGAAGCGGCGCATGGGCATGTCGTAATAGACCACCGGACCCGTTGCCGCCTGTACTGACGGGTCCTGGAATGCCTGCTGGACCTGCTCCACCCAATCCGGCTCCACCACGGAGTCGGCGTCGATGCGGCCCAGAACGTCGCCGGTGGCGTGGTTGAGTCCGAAATTGCGGGTAGGAATCAGTCCTTGGTCCTGGTCCTGGCTGAGCAGAATGACGGGGCTCTCCGGATACTCAAGTTGCATCTGCGCCACGATGGCGGCGGTTCGGTCCGTGGAGAGGTTGTCTACCACGATGATTTCGTGGGCCGGCACTGATTGGTAGACGGCAGCGATGAGACACTGCCGGATAACACTTTCCTCGTTATAAGCCGGGATCACAATGGACACGCGCGGCAGCTGCGCTGCGTCGTTCAAGGCATCCCCAGAGGATTTATCGGCTGACATCAGTCCAAATTTAGCACCGATCGGGGTCCTGCCCAGCGGTGACAGGGCTTGGGCCCGGACAAACACTGGGAAAACACTGAAGGGGCCCCGCGCCAGGCGGAGCCCCTTCAGTGGACGGCGCGACTGCGCCGGAATGATCAGTTGGTGTTCTTGTCCGCGGAACCGTTCATGTTGGACGCGATGTTCTTCATGGCCGTTTTGGCGTCCGTGGAAGCCTTGGCCTCCGCGACCGCCGACTCGTCGGCCAGGTGCTTGGCCTTATCGGCAGCATCACCCGAGCTGCCCTTGGCATCCCCGGCAACGTCCTCTGCCTCGTCAGCAACAGCGTCTGCCTTGTCAGCAACAATGTCAGAGGCCGAGGCAGTGGCGGCTGCAGCCTTGCTGGCGGCGTCCTCTGCAGTGTCCTTGGCGTCGTTCACCGTCGTGGCAGGCACCGGAGCCGGAGTGGGCGTGACCGGAGACGGCGTCTTCCAGGGATCTTCCACGGGCTTGGACGCCTTCCAAGCGGCAACGCCTGCGGCCACAGCGGCCGCGATGATGCCGAACACCAGCCAGCCACGCTTCTTCGGTTTCTGGGGCTCCGCGATCTGGATGCCTACGGCCTTACCCGCTCCATGCGCGGCGGCCCGGAGCTGGGTGCCAGCCGACTGAGCCTGCTCCTGAAGGGAATGCACTACACCGGAATCGGTGAGCCGTTTGGCAACGGCGTCCACATGCGTGGGAGCACTTTCCAGCGTGCGGTGTACAGCCTCCGAGGCGTGGCCGATCTGGTCCGAGAGGCGCGGCAGGTACTCCACCACCACGCGGTCACGAGCGTTCATGATGACGGGGGTGGCCCTGTCCACGGCCTCATGCAGCCGCGGTGTGGTCACTTCAACGGCGTCGTGGATTTTCGGGGCAAGCTGCGCGAGGCCGTCCTGGATGCGAGGTGTCACTGTTGCGACGCCACCGGCCAGGTTGTGGGCTGCAGTCTTTAGCCCTTCCTGGATCCTGGGGGATGCCGTGTCCAGGCCGTGCTGCAGGCGGGGAACTGCCCAATCCACTGCTGCTTCCACGCGGGGGGATGCCCAGTCCTTTGCATACTCAACTGCGTTGTTGACTGACTGTTCAAGGTCACGGGCAATACGATCCGATTTCTTCACAACTACCTCCCGATTAATGTGACGGTTCTGGTGTTAGCCTACGTGGATTGACCTGCACCGGCTATTCTTCCAGCGGATTTACGGCTGATTTCACCCAGCGCGGAACTCCAGGTCCTTCCGCTTTCCGCGTTGACCCGCCGTGGAAGAATGGGCGGTATGACTGCCATCGCAACTGCAAAAGCAACCATCCACACCAGCCTCGGCGACATCGTCGTCAACCTCTTCGGCAACCACGCGCCCAAGACGGTCAAGAACTTCGTTGGCCTCGCCACCGGCGAGCAGGCCTGGACCCACCCCGAGACGGGCGAGGACAAAACGGGCACGCCGCTGTACGACGGCACCATCTTCCACCGCATCATCAAGGACTTCATGGTCCAGGCCGGCGATCCGCTGGGCCGCGGCGTGGGCGGACCGGGCTACAAGTTCGACGACGAGATCCACCCTGAGCTCAGCTTCAACGCCCCCTACAAGCTGGCCATGGCCAATGCCGGCATCCAGATGGGCAAGGGCACCAACGGATCACAGTTCTTCATCACCACCATTCCCACCGACTGGCTGCAGGGCAAGCACAGCATCTTCGGCGAGGTGGCCGACGACGAATCCAAGAAGGTCGTCGACGCCATCGAAGGCGTTCGTACCGGCATGGGCGACCGCCCGGTGGAGGATGTCACCATCAACAGCATCGACATCGAGCAGCTCTAACCCCATCGCATGAGCTACGGAATTCCGGCGGCTGAGCCGTCCGCGCAGGTTCCGGTGTGCCCAAGGCACCCGGACAGGCCCTCTTACGTGCGCTGCCAGCGCTGCGGGCGCCCTGCCTGCCCGGACTGCCAGCGGGCGGCCGCCGTCGGATTCCAGTGCGTTGATTGCGTCAACGAAATAAAACGGACGACGCCGGCCGTCAAGAGCGCCTACGGCGGCGCTGTGGCTACCGGCAAACCACTGGTGACGTTCGGCATCATTGGGGTTTGCGTGGTGCTGTATGTCCTGCAGTGGCTGGTTCCGAACGAGTGGATCTACCAGAACCTGGCGTTCGCCAACGTCTTTGCTGCGCCCGAATTCGGCCAGTTCGAACCCTGGCGCATGCTGACGGCCGCGTTCCTGCACTCCCAGGGGTTCATCCTCCACATTGTGCTGAACATGTACATGCTGTGGATTTTCGGACAGGCACTCGAACCGCTCATGGGACGGATCCGCTTCCTCGCCTTGTATCTGATCTCGGCATTCGGCGGTTCAGTCGGTTACCTGGCGCTCACTCCCGGCTACGAACCGGGCGTTCCCCTTACCGGTGTTGTGGGTGCCTCCGGTGCCATCTTCGGTCTCTTCGGGGCTATGCTCCTGGTGCAGCGGCACCGCGGCGGAGATACCCGCCAGCTGTGGATCCTGATCGCCATCAACGGCGTGATTGGTTTTGTGGTCCCCCAGATCGCTTGGCAGGCCCACCTCGGGGGCCTGATCGCCGGTGGCCTGTGCGCTGCCGTTATTGCCTACACGCCCCGCGGTCCGCGCCAGGGACTGATCCAGGCTGCCGGGCTCGCCGCCGTGTTGGTCCTCCTCGTTGCCGTGAGCTGGGTCAAGGTCACCTCAGGCTAGGTCACGCCAGGCTAGGTCCCCTCTGGGTAGACCGCCCACTCGTTAGCGTGCACTTGCTGCCGCGACCCTCCATACTTCAGACCCCGGCGTCCCCAGCGGACGCCGGGGTCTTTTGCGCTCTTGCGAGCTGCACTGCAAGCCGGGCCCATGACTGCTGCCTCGTCTCGCCATGCCGTGCCTGAGGCCCCTGGCCCTCCCGGCGCCTCGGCCCTCTGCGGAGCCTTGGCCACTATTGCAGTCAGCGGGTGAAGGACTCTTACGGTCCTCCCACTGGTATTGAGCTCCAGAGTTATACACAAGGGTTATCCACACTGTTGGTAACTTACACACGTGTAGTTCAGGTGCCGGTCAGGTCTCAACTCCCGGAAGCCAGCTATTTTCCAGGATTTTCCGCCTGTACTATCCACAAGTGTGGAAAACCTCTGGGGACGAGCCTGTGGTTATGTGGAGAAACCGGCCCGTTTCGGCTAGTCCTGTGGACAACTTGCCCATTTTTGGCTTCCCAGCCCGGTTATAAGCCATTTAACCGGCGGGTATCAACAGGGTTATTCACAATGTTAATAACTTACGGACTTGTAGTTAGGTGTCCTTTTCTCCCGCGTGGGGCCCATGAGGGCTTCCCTCCCGCCACCCTGTGGATTGTTGTCCACAGCTGTGGATAAGTTGTGGGTAGTCGATTGTTAGTAAGTGGAAAACTGTGGCTTGTTGCAAAATGCTTCCTGGCCCTCGACCCGCAAATGCCCCAGCAAGTGGGACCACCCTGAGCGCCACCACCGCAAACCCAGCACATCTACATGCGGAGCTCGCAGATCAACGGCTGCCCGTATTGCCTGGACCTGCACGTGAGGGACGCGGTGAAGGCCGGAGTGGCCCTGCAGCGGCTGGCTGTGCTGCCGGCCTGCGTGACACTGCGCTGTTCACGGAGAAGGAGTGGGCGGCACCGGCCTTGGCAGGGTCGATTACCGAATTCCCGTACCCGTGAGCATGAGGAAGCCACTGCGCGCGAACATCTCAGTGTTGAGGAGTTTCGATAATCAGCTGGGCTGGCGATCAACATCAACGCTTTCAACCACGTCTCCATCACCAGCCATCATCAGGTCCGGCAGGAGCGGTGAGCGAGAGCGTTAAGCCCGGCACTAGTAGGCGGGCAACACCAGTCCGGCAGAAGTAGCCCGGGGTGCTAAGCACGGCACCCCGAAGCCCCGGCAACAGTGGCCCGGGGGCGCTGAGTACGGGAGGCTTGGCTGTGTTTCCCCCGCGGGCCACGCGCGCGGAGAGTTAGGTTATCCACAGCTAATCCACACTGTTAATAACTGTGTGTTCGGTCATGGTGGCTTGTGTCCTGCACGTCAGGGCCTGCGCCCGGGCCCTACTGCCAGGCGTAAACAAAAGTTACGCACATTGTGGATAACTTTTCCAACAGCTGGGGAGAACCCGCTCCACGGCAGGGCTGGTCAGGCGGGCCAGACGCCCGAGGACCCGCGCCGGTGGCTCGCCAGCAAATGCGTGTCCACCATGCCGATGGCCTCCATCAGCGCATACATAGTGGTGGGGCCAACAAAGGAAAACCCGTGCTTACGCAATGCTTTGGACAGTGCTGCCGATTCGGGCGATTGACTGGGGATGTCTGCATGTGTGGCCGGCTGGGGCGTGGCGGCGGGCTGGAACTGCCAGACAAAATCAGCGAGGCCTCCGCACTCCCGGAGCGCGACGGTAGCGCGGGCGTTGGTGATGGTGGCGCGGATCTTGAGCCGGTTGCGGACAATGCCGGGATTCTGCAGGAGCCGCTCAACGTCCGCCTCGGTATATGCGGCAATGGTGTCCGGGTGGAAATTGTGGAAGGCGCTCCGGAAGGCCGGACGCTTGCGGAGGATGGTGGCCCACGACAGGCCGGCCTGAAATCCCTCCAGGCTGATGCGTTCGTACAGACCGTGCTCGTCCCGGACCGGGAGGCCCCACTCGGTGTCATAGTACTTACGCAGGAGAGCATCGACGGAAGCCCACGGCGGACGGGCAAGGCCGTCATCGCCAAGGATCGTGCCGTCCAGGCCTCCGGCCGCGGGGGTCATGCTGATACTGCAGCCAGCGCTATGAGCGCCAGCGCGTGGTCATGAGGAACCCGATAATGGCAATGCCGAAACCGGCCACAATGTTCCACGACCCCCAGGCCTGGACCGGGAAACGGCCTTCGCTGATGTAGAAGGTGATGATCCACAGGAGGCCGATGATCATCAGGCCGAACATCACGGGCTTAAACCAGATGGCGTTGGGTTTGTACGCCTGCGTCGCGGATGCGGGCTGCGCTGCGCTGGAAGTCTTCCGGCGTGGCTTTGACTCGGGCACGTGCTCTCCTTGGCGGACTGGAGCAAGCTCGGCGCCGCGGGCTTGATATCCTGCAAGAAGGAAGTTGCCAGCGGTCTGCGCGATCTTGGTCAAATCTGGATTCTTACTAGCAGCCAATTCTAGCCGCAGTTCGGGGTGCACTATGGCCCGGCGCGGCCACCCCGGAGGAGAACGCGTGGTAGTGCAGGAAAGGGCGAGGCGTGCCGCCAGGCCGCCCGCGCGTGTCCAGCCCTCCCGCGCCTCTATCCTGCGAGGAACGGTGCAGGTGTTCGGCGAACTGCTCATCACGGCCGGCATCATTCTCTTGTTGTTTGTGGGGTGGCAATTGTGGTGGACGAACGTGGAGTCGGACGCCAAGCAAAGCGCCGTGATCAAGGACTTCGCCCAGCAGCTCGGCAGTGCAGCACCGCCGGCGCCGTCCGGCACCGGCCTGGGAGCGTCGTCGGAGCCAGTGGATCACGGCACTCCTGCGGTCGCCACGGCACCTGGCCATGCCGGCACCATCGGCATCATGTACATCCCCCGGTTCGGCAACTACTACACCCGGCCCATCGTGCAAGGGACCAGCAGCGACGTCCTGGACACCCTGGGCCTGGGCCATTACGCCAACACAGCCATGCCGGGCGCCGTCGGGAACTTCGCGGTGGCCGGGCACCGGCAGACCCATGGCGCCGTCCTGGACAACATCCATACCCTTGTTCCGGGCGACAAGGTATATGTCCAGACGAAGGACGGCTACTACGTCTACGTCTTCCGTAACAACCAGATTGTGATGCCGTCCCGGACCGATGTCCTGGAACCGGTCCCCACCCGCCCCGGCGTCACTCCCACCGAAAGCTTCCTCACCATGACCAGTTGCAACCCGCGTTTCGGCTCCGAGGAGCGCATCATCGCCTACGCTGTGCTGGACAGCTGGCGCCCTGCATCGGCCGGGCCGCCGGCCGAGATCGCCGCCCAGGTTGCGGCAGCAGTAGGGGGAGGCTGAGTATGTACGGCTGGATTTTCCGCCACCTGCCGGGCCCCTTCTGGCTGCGGCTCCTCACGTCGCTGGCGCTCATCGCCGGTGCTCTGGTCCTGATGGTCCAGTTCCTCTTCCCCTGGATGTCCGGATTCACCGCATTCACCGACTCAACGATTGGTTCTGCAAGCCAGCCATGACCACAACCAAAATCCTCGTCGTCGATAACTACGACAGCTTTGTTTACACCCTGGTGGGCTACCTCCAGGAACTCGGCGCCGAAACAACGGTGGTGCGCAATGACGATGTGACTCTCGCGGAGGCCATCGAAATGGCTGAAACGCGCGATGGCGTCCTCGTCTCACCGGGCCCCGGCAACCCAGCCGAGGCAGGTGTGTGCATCGAGTTGATTAAATGGTGCGGCGGGAACAACAAACCGATGTTCGGCGTCTGCCTGGGCCACCAGGCACTGGCAGAAGCCTACGGTGGCACGGTCACCCACGCTCCTGAACTGATGCACGGCAAAACGTCCCTTGTGGAGCACAACGGCACCAGTGTGTTCGCCGGGCTCCCCTCCCCCGTGACGGCTACTCGGTACCACTCGCTGGCGGCCGTGCGGGACACCATTCCGGATGTCCTGGAGATCACCGCCGAAACGGCCTCCGGCGTAATCATGGGGCTTCAGCACAGGACGGCCCCGCTGTGCGGCGTGCAGTTCCACCCGGAGTCCGTCCTGACCGAAGGCGGCTACCAGATGCTGGGCAACTGGCTCGAATCGCTGGGCATGACCGGTGCGGCCGCCCGTGCGGCCACGCTGAGCCCGCTCATCCAGCACTGACTGGCCGGCTTTAAACCAGCGCGGGGTCACGTCGCGCCCATTTTCCCCTGCGGGATGGGCAGGAAGTGACCCCGCGTTGCTGTTGGCTGTGGGTGGAGGGTCAGTCCCTCCTGCTGGGTTTGTCGCTGGGTGTGGCGCTGGGTGTGGCGGTTGGTGTGGCTGTTGGCGAAGGCGGCGGCGCCGGCTCCTTGGCGACCACCACATTGACGGTCTTACCCTGGTCAACCGCTACGTTCACTGGCTCGCTCTGGTCCGTCACCCTACCGGCCTCCACCTGGGAGTTCTCCACTTCCTGGACGTTGGGCACCAGGCCCAGGTCCTTGAGCGCCGTTTCCGCCTCTGCGCGGGTGCGGCCACGCAACTCCGGCATGGCCACCTTGCCGGTGGAAACAACAATCTCCACTGTGCTGCCCGGAGCCACCATCTGGCCGGGTGCAGGGCTGGTGGTGATCACTCTGCCGCGGGGCACCGTCGCGCTGTTGGCCTCGGTGGTGGATTGTGCTCCGACCAGCCCCGTCTGCCGCAGAATGTCGCGGGCTGCGGCTTCGGTCTGGCCGGGAAGGTTCTCCGGGATCTTCAGGACGCTGGGACCTTCGGAGATATTCAAGATCACCGCGGCATTGGGACCCACCGCTGTTCCAGCCGCCGGATCTGTGTCAATTGCCGTCCCCTTGGGCACGGTCTTATGAGTGCTGCGTTTGATTTCCGGACGCAGGTTGGCGCCCCAGAGTTCCTGGAGTGCCGCAGACTCAGTCAGGGAGACCACTGCGGGCACCACCACCTTGGGAGGTGGCGGAGGCGGCTGGTTCATGAGCTGGAACAGCCACAGGCCCCCGCCGGCGAGCACCAGCAGGGTGAAGATCACCAGCGTGGCAATCCACGTACGACGGCGGGACTTCTGCCGTGCGGTCCGCTCCCGTTCCGGCGGGAGGCCCAGGGGCAAATCGTCCGTTTCCTGCGGTTCCATCGTTGCGGACGCCTGCACGGGAACTGTTGCCCCGTCGTCGTACGTTTCCGTGAGGTTATAGCGCCCGGTGGGGGCATCGCCCAGGAAACTGGCGCTGGTGACGGCAAAAGCCTCGGTTGCCGGCGTGGGTGCCGGCGTGGGGACGTGGTCGTTGGGGTCGGTGGGCGCCTCCGTGGACGGGAGCGCGGGAACAGGGACGCCCGCCCGGGCCGCGCGCAGGGCGCTACGGAAGGCCGCCGCATCCTGGAATCGATCGTCCCTGTTCTTCTGCAGGGCCTTCGCAAGGACACTGTCCAGCGCCGGCGAAACCTCAGGATTCAGGCTGCTGGCCGCTCCGGGGATTTCTCGGACGTGCTGGTACGCCACTGATACTGGGCTGTCGCCCACGAACGGCGGGCGTCCCGTGAGCATTTCGTACAGCAGGCAGGCCGCCGAGTAGAGGTCGCTGCGTGCATCCACGGTTTCGCCCCGGGCCTGTTCGGGCGACAGGTACTGGGCAGTTCCCACCACGGCCTGGGTCTGGGTCATGGTGGCCGAGGAATCCGCCATGGCCCGGGCGATCCCGAAGTCCATGACCTTCACGGAGTTGGATCCCTCGCAGTACATCACGTTTGCTGGCTTGATGTCCCGGTGGACAATGCCCGCCTTGTGGCTGTACTCGAGGGCCGAGAGGACACCGAGACAGAACTCAATGGCCTGGTCAATACTGACTTCCTTGGCCCGGATCAGATCGCGGAGCGTCTTACCCTCCACAAACTCCATCACGATGTAGGGCACCCGGACACTGTCCTCGGAGCCGTCCTGCACCAAGTGTTCGCCCGTGTCGTAGATGGCCACAATGGAAGAATGGTTCAGCGCCGCCACAGACTGCGCTTCCCGCTTGAAACGGGCCCGGAACTGGGGATCCCGGGCCATGTCCGGACGGAGCAGCTTCACGGCCACCGTACGGCCCAGCCGGGTGTCCAGTCCGCGGTGGACGTCTGCCATGCCCCCACGTCCGATCAGCCCGCCGAGTTCGTAGCGTTCACTCAGGACACGCTGATTAGTCACCGTGGGGGCGTCCTCACGGTGTAGCGGGGTGCGGGGGGAATCATTCACGT
This sequence comes from Arthrobacter sp. UYCo732, assembly GCF_040547265.1. Lineage (NCBI taxonomy): Bacteria > Bacillati > Actinomycetota > Actinomycetes > Micrococcales > Micrococcaceae > Arthrobacter > Arthrobacter sp. UYCo732. The sequence continues at coordinate 46,962 of NZ_JBEPPJ010000019.1, forward strand.
GCGGTCCTGGCGGCTACGGTGCGCAGGTGGGAGTCAGTCCCGGCGCCTGGCCCGGGTTGCAGTTGGGCAGGGTGGAGGCTGCTGCCGGCGTTGATGGGGCAGTTGTTGGGCGAGGTGCTGCACTGGTCTGCGTCGGTGTGGGCGCCGGGGGTGCAGGGGGTGCAGGGGGTGCCACAGCATAAGTGACAGTCACCAATGTTCCCTTGGGGACTGTCCCCGTGGGGTTGAGGTCGAGGACCTCGCCCGGCGTTTCAGTGCTCTGCTGTGGGAGGCCTGTCACGGATAACCCCAACGTTTCCAATGCCGACCGGACGGCCTGGTAGTCCTTACCAAGGTAGCCAGCGGCCACGATGTTCACCATTTCCGGCGTCGGAGTGGGCGTGGCACTTGGCTGGCTGGGAGTAGGGGTTGCCGACTGCGACGTCCTCGAGGGGCTGGCACTCGTGGGGGGAGCGCTGCTGGACACAGAGTTGGTGGTGGTGTTCTGGGCGGGGGAGAAAATCCCCTGCTGGGTCAGGAAGAACCCCACCAACGCGAACAGCACCAGCACGATCAGGGCGATCAGCGGCCACGTCCAGGGGCTCCGGCCGCGGCGGTCGGGTTCGTCGGCGGGTTCGTCGTCGTACGTATCTTCCTGGACCCAGCTGCGTTCGGCGGCAAGGGCGTCCGCGCGCGAGAGTGTGCTCCCCGCGCCGGACATGGCGGTGGTAGCCGGGCCGTCGGATGCATCCGGACTGGCTGCATCCGCGGCGCCACCCGCAGCCGCTGCGCCGAGCACCGGCAGGGCGGAAGTCGTCGCATTGCTGTCGTTCTGGCTGATGACGCCAGTGGGCGCCGTGGCAACGTCCACCGGTGCGGTGATGGGGCCAGTAGCGGCTTCGAACAAAAGCATGCCCGGAACGGCTGCATGCGCGGCGCTGATGTCGCCGTTGCGGATGGCCTCCGCGGCTTCGGACAGCTTAATCGCGTTGGCCGGCCGGTTCTTGGGATCCTTGGCTAGCATGGACATCAGGAGCGCCCGCACCGGTTTGGGCAGGGTGTCCGGCAGCGGCGGCGGGGCGTCGTTGACCTGGGCCAGGGCGATCGCGATCTGGGATTCGCCGGAGAACGGCCGGTGTCCCGTGAGGCACTCGTAGCCGATCACGCCCAGTGCGTAGATGTCTGAGGCGCCTGTGGCGGTCTGGCCCGTTGCCTGTTCCGGGGCGAGATACTGGGCGGTGCCCATGACCTGGCCGGTCTGCGTCAACGGCACCTGGTCAGCAAGGCGGGCGATGCCGAAGTCGGTGACCTTGACCCGGCCGTCCGGGGTGATCAGCAGGTTGCCCGGCTTGACGTCCCGGTGCACCAGGCCCTGCGAATGGGCCGCCGAAAGGGCACGCGCGGTCTGCGCGATCATGGACAGCGTTCGGTCCGGGGACAGCACCTGCTCGTGTTCGATGATGCTGCTCAGTGGCTGGCCCGGAACCAACTCCATGACCAGGTACGCCGAACCTTCTTCCTCGCCGTAGTCAAAGACATTGGCGATGCCCACGTGGTTCAGCAGGGCCGTGTGGCGTGCCTCGGCGCGGAACCGTTGGAGGAAGCCGGGATCGCCCGTGTACTCCTCTTTCAGTACCTTGATGGCGACGATGCGGCCCAGAACAAGGTCTTTGGCCCTCCAGACCTCGCCCATCCCGCCGATCGCGATCCGCGTGGTCAGCTGGAATCTGCCGCCGAGGGTGATCCCCGTTGTTGGCCTCACTTATTCAACACCGCCTCAAAAATCTTCTTCGCGTTCGGACTGGTTAGCTTTGCGCCGGTGTAGATGTCCACGCCCTCCATGACGATGGTGACACCCACCTGCGGGTTGTTCGCGGGGGCAAACCCGGTGAACCAGGAGTTGTTCAGGCCGTTGCCCAGTTCTGCGGTCCCGGTCTTACCGGCAACCTGGACGCCGGGGACACCCGCGGCGCCGGCTATGCCCTGGCTCACGGCACTGGTCATCCATTCCGTGATCTGCTTGGCAATTTCCGGCGTGGTGGACGTCCGGAGCACTTCTGGCTTGGGCTCGTCAATCACGCGCAGGTCCGGGGACCGCACCGTCTTGACCAGGCTGGGGCTCATCTGGACGCCGTTGTTAGCGATCGCGGCAGTCATCAGGGCTATCTGCAGGGGTGTGGCCCTGACATCCTTCTGGCCGATCACTGACTGGGCCAGGCCCGGCTGGTCCAGTTCGTCCGGGAAGCCGTTGGCCTTGGCGTACGCGAGTTTGAGCTGGCCGCCCATGTCCTCGCCGAAACCGAACTTTGCCGCCTGTGCTGCGATGGCATCCCGGCCGAGGTCGAGGGCGATGCTGGCGAAGGGCGTATTGCAGGATTGCTGCAGGGCAAAGGCGAAGCTGGCGGTGTCACGGGTGTAGCAGGTGCCGCCGGCGTAGTTGGGCAGCGTATAAGCGATTCCCGGGAACGGCATCTGCGCAGGATTGGGCAGGTCGCTGTCCTTGTTGTATTTTCCGGAGTTCAGGGCGGCCGCCGTGGTCACCAGCTTGAATACGGAACCCGGGGCAAGCATCTCTCCGGTGGGTCCGCTGACGTTCGGGTACAGGTTGATCCCCGGAACTTTGAGAAGCTCTTTGATGCTGGCGGTTTCCGCCGTGGGGTTCTGGATGGCGATGAGATTGGGGTCGTAGGACGGCTTGGAGGCCATGGCGAGGATGGCGCCGGTCTTGGGATTGGTGACCACAATGGATCCCCGCTGGCCATCCGGGATCAGGTCGTACGCCAACTTCTGGAGGGTGGGATCCACTGTGAGTTCCACCGACGCCCCCTTAGGCTGGCTGCCCAGAAAGAGCTGGCCGATCCGGTCCAGGAACTGCTGATCCGAGCTGCCCGCGAGCTGCTCACGCATGGCCTGCTCCAGGCCCGTGGCACCGTGGTTCTGCGAGAAAAAGCCGGTCAGGCCGGCATAGAGCTCGGGCTGCGGATAGGTCCGCTGGAACCCGCACTGCTCCGAACCCGCGACGGATTCGGCCACGGGGTCCCCGCCCACAATGATGGCGCCGCGGTCGTTGCAGTAATTCTGCAGGATGGCGCGCCGGTTCAACGGGTTGGCCTTGAGGTCATCGGCGCCCACTACCTGGACGAAGCTGATCGCGCCGAAGATCAGGGCAAACAGGGCGATGGCTGCTACCCAGGAGTTGCGGATTGCCTGATTCATGCCTGCTTCACTGCCTTGGTGGGAATGTCAATGCCGGAGGATTCGGCAGCGCCGCCGGGAGGCAGCGGAGTGGTGTCCACCGGGCCCCGTGCGGTGTGTGAGATCAGCAGGAGAAGGCCCACGATGATCCAGTTGGCCAGCAGCGATGAACCGCCAGCCGCCAGGAACGGGGTGGTCAGGCCCGTGAGAGGAATCAGCCTGGTTACGCCGCCGATCACCACGAAGCACTGCAGGGCGATGGCGAACGACAGGCCACACGCCAGAAGTTTGCCGAAAGCGTCCCGGGTGCCCAGCGCGGCGCGGAATCCGCGGGTGAAGAGCAGCACGTACATCAGCACCACTGCGAAGAGTCCGATCAGGCCAAGCTCTTCGCCAATGGAGGCGATGATCATGTCACTGTTGGCGAACGGAACCAGGTCCGGCCTGCCCTGGCCGAGTCCTGTACCCACCAGTCCGCCGTTGGCCATGCCGAAGAGGCCCTCGATGACTTGCCGGCTGCCGTTCTCGTAAACATCCGGGCTGAATGCGTTCAGCCAGCCGTAGATTCGCACTTCCACGTGGGAGAAGACCTGCGCGGCGATGATGCCGCCACCCAGGAGCAGCACCAGGCCGATGACTACCCAGCTGATGCGGCTGGTTGCCACATAAATCATGACGATGAACAGCCCGAAGAAGAGCACGGACGATCCGAGGTCCCGCTGGAAGACGAGCACGCCGATGCTTACCAGCCAGGCGGTGATCATGGGGCCCATGTCCTTGAACCGGGGGAACTGCAGTGGGCCCACTTTACGGCCGGCCAGCAGGATGAGGTCGCGGTTGGAGGAAAGATACCCGGCGAAGAATATGGCCAGCGTAATCTTGGCCACCTCGCCGGGCTGGAAGGTCATGGGGCCGATCTGGATCCATACCCGGGCCCCCAGGATTTCGCCGGCGCTGATGCCCGGGAGCAGGGGCAGGATCAGCAAGAGCGCACTAACGGCCAACGAGATGTATGTGAAGCGGCGGAGGATCCTGTGGTCCTTGAGGAACCAGATGACCGAAATGGCCACAGCCATGGCGATGAGGGTCCACCGCAGCTGGTTGTTGCCCGTGTCCTGCCCAGGTGCGTCAAGTCGGTGGATCACGGCCAGTCCGAGGCCGTTCAGGGTCACCACAATAGGAAGTATTACCGGATCGGCATACTTTGCGCGGAACCGGAGCACCACGTGGAAGACCAGGGCTGCCACGGCCAGGAGGCTGGATTGGAACCAGAAATCTGAGTCGAACGCCTTCTTCTGGTCCACGCCCACCAGCATGTTGGCGCCGATACCAACGGCCAGTGCGAGGAGAAGCAGCAGCAGCTCAACGTTACGTCGCGGCTTGGGGACCGTGCTCAGCTGGCTCATTTGCCCCCCTCGCAAGTAACGGTGGGGCTGGGTGAGGCGGTGGCGGCCGGCGCCGCTGCCGGGTTGGCAGCGTCCGGGGACGGAGCGGGCGCCGTCGGCGTGGCGGTTGCCGGTGAGGAAGGTACCGGCGCGATGGGCGAGGCCGGGAGACATTCGTCAGCGGGGGCAATGGTGCCGGTGCCTTCGAGATTCTTAACGATCCGCTGTGCATCGTAAAGGTCTCGCGCAGGGACCGTCTGGCGAACACGCTGTTGGGAGAACTGGGGCAAGGAATCCATCCGGATCTCTGTCACCGTTTCCAGGGTCGAAAGCTGGAGGGGGCCGAGCCGCTGTGAGACGCCATTGTAGATGGCAACACGCGAATCGAACTCCCCGATGTAGTACCTGGTCTGGGTCCATGCGTAGCCAAGCCAGAGGCCGACGGTCAGGACCAGCAGCACGGACGCGGCGATGGACCAGGTCACCCAGCGGCGGGGCTTGGGCCGTTCCTGGGTCTCGTCCGGTTCTGGCGCGGGGGTCTCGGCCTTGTGTGTGAGCACAGTTGCAGCGCGCCGGGCAACAGTTCGCCCGGCAAGGGTGGGAATGGAGCCGGTTTCCGCCGCAGTGGCCGCAGCTCCGACCAGTTCGTGGGGACGCGACGCCAGTTCCTGCCGCAGGACTTGGGCTGAAAGGTGCTCGCCCAGGTGCGGGTCCGTGGACGTGGAAGGTTCTGTGGCGGGCGACGGTTCCGTGGAGGCAGACTGTTCTGCGGTCGCGGCCGGTTCGGCGGCCGCCGTTTTGGGGGTGTCTTCTTTCGGCGCCGGCGCCGACTCATCACGGACGCCGGCGTCAGCGGTATCCGCTTCAACGGCTTCGGTGACCACTGTGGAAGGGATGATGTCGACGGCGGCGGTACTGACGTCGTCGGACGTTTCCTCCACGATTTCCATCATGATCACGGTGACGTTGTCCGGTGCGCCGGCCTCAAGGGTCAGGTCAACCAGGGTTTCCGCGCACTCGCGCAGGTCTTTAGTTTCACGGACGGTGCGTTCCACCACGTGACCGGCCACGTAGTTCAGTCCGTCCGAGCAGAGCAGCCAGCGTTCCCCGGGTTTGACGTCCAACGTGTCCAGGTCCAGCTCGGGGCTGGCATCCACGTCGCCGAGGACGCGCATCAGGACGTTCTTGTGGGGGTGGGTCTCGGCTTCCTCGGGGCGCAGCCGGCCCTCGTCGATGAGCCGCTGGACGAACGTGTGGTCCACGCTGACCTGTTCGAACTCACCGTCCCGCAGACGGTAAGCCCGGGAATCGCCAATGTGCGCGAAGTGGAGCTTGCCCTCGGCAAGCAGCAGGGATGTGACAGTGGTGCCCATGCCGGCAAGTTTGGGGTTGACGTGCACCAGCTCGGACAGCAGCGAGTTGGCGGTCTGGATTTCGTCGGCCAGGACGGTGATGGCATCCCCGTTGTAGTCCCCGTGGTCCAGGTGCAGCATGTCCAGAACCGTTGCGGCCGAGGCGACATCGCCGCCAGCGTGGCCGCCCATACCGTCCGCCACGACTGCCAGGTGAAGGCCCACATAGGCGGAATCGTCGTTCTTGGCGCGAATACGGCCCACATCCGAGCGCGCTGCATAACGCATGATCAGGGGCCGCTGCACGGGCTGGGTCTCGTCTGCGGGGGTTTCGGCCGCCACGGCTATGGCCTCAATTCGATGACCGTCTTGCCGATTCTCACGGGTACGCCAAGTTCAACGGGCAGGGCCCGGGTTAGTTGCTGGTCGGCCAGATAGGTGCCGTTCGTGGAACCCAGGTCCTCGATGAACCAGCGGCTCCCTTGCGGGAACAGCCGGGCGTGACGGCCCGAAGCGTAGTCGTCCTCGAGCACCAGGGTTGCTTCCTGCGCGCGGCCCAGCAGGATGGGGCTGGCGGCAAGCGGGACCGTGGTGCCCTTGAGCGGGCCTTCGGTGACCACAAGCTGGTGGGCATGCTGTTTGAGCGGCTGCGGCGGAGCTTCGGCCAGATCAGGGTTTTTGCGGACCTGCCGCGCTGTTGGAGTCCCCGCGGCTGCTTTCCGGCCAACCATGAGGTCACGGCGCATGGCCGAGACAATGCTGAAGACGAGGACCCAGAGCAGGATCAGGAAGCCAAACCGCAAGGCGGTAATGGTCAGTTCGCTCATGTCGCTCACGGGCGGCCACCAGGGCTGGCGCGAAGCAGGCGGAAGATGATCTTTGTCCGTCCCATCGTGATGGTGGAGCCGTCGGTCAGTTCGGTGCTGCCTGCCACTTTGTGGCCGTTGACGTAGCTGCCGTTGGTGGAGCCCAGATCCACGGCGCTGGTCACCCCGCTGGCGGTGCGGATCTCCAGGTGGCGCCGCGAAACCCCGGTGTCGTCAACCAGGATGTCGGCCTCTGAGGAGCGGCCGAGGACGATGGACGGCGCGTTGAGGGAGTACCGCTGGCCGTCAATGTCCAGGACGGGCTGCAGTCGGACGGGCTGGCGGGTGGGCGCCGAAGGCAGGTTCGGGCGGGGGGGCGGTGCAGCCGGCGCGCCGGTGGACTTCTCGGTGGATGATTCAATTTCGAAATCGCCGGCACGCAGTTTTTCGGCGCGGCGGAACGAGATCCGGACCGGGCCCTGCAGGGTGTAGCCCTGGCTGCGGACGTGGTTGATGACGACGTCGCACAGTTCCTCAGCCAGCGGGGTGCCCCATTCCTGCGCCCTGGTGAAGTCGTCCCCACTGAGTTGGACGTCGAACACGTTGGGGGCCAAAGTTCGGCCGGCCGAAACTGTGAGGGACTTGTGGTCCAGTTCGCGGCGGAGGCGGCTGGCGATTTCCACCGGTTCCACCTGGGCCCGGGAGCCGGTGGAGAAGACACCGCGGACGGCCTTTTCGATGCGGCGCTCGACCTTGTCCAGCAATCCCATGGCCTGTCTCCTTTCCCCCCGGCTGCGGGGCAGTTATCGTTCGGGAACTCAACCAGCAACGCAGTTAAGTACGCAGTGTTCCGCCATGCAGGGGCAGGCACTACTACATCAGATACTACTGGGCAGGCCCGTGAATGACCTTAATCCCCAACGGCCGGGCGCCCGGAAAAGTCGGGTTTCCCGGGTCTGCCGGGCGTTTCCCTGGAGGGTTTTGGCGGCCCTCCGGAGCTCAATTGGTGTTTTGGCGCTGGTGTCCGTTATGCTAGATCTCGCTGCTTTTACAAGGTTGCGGATCCGGGAAACCGGCCGTGATTCGAGGAAAAGAAGTTGCGCGCGAGTGGCGGAACGGCAGACGCGCTGGCTTCAGGTGCCAGTGTCCGAAAGGGCGTGGGGGTTCAAATCCCCCCTCGCGCACGCAGTCAAATACAAAGAGCCCCGGTCTTCGGACCGGGGCTCTTTCGCGTCTAGGCTAACTTGGGCCCGGTTGGGGGCGGCTGCTTCTGGCCATGGGACGGCTTTTCCCCGCCTAGTGGTCGTATCCCCGGGTAACGCCGCGGGGAAAAGACCATCAGACGGGGAAATCTCGCTGGGGCCGGTTGGCGATGCCGGCGGACTGAGAGCCGGTGAAGCCCACGGCCTTGATGGCGGGATCGGCCACGAGGGCCTGGCCCGATACTGGCGCCGTGGCCGTAAATCAGGGAAAAGACGCCAGGGAGCAGGCCAGCGGGAAAGTTGCTGGCACCGAAGACGGCCACGGGGCCGAGCGGGATCTGGCGCTGGCGGATGTCGGCGCGCGGAAGGGGCGTGCGCGCCGGCAGGGCGGGGTCGATCCGGACGCCGCGGAAGTCGCCCTGGCGGACAACGTCCGCGAAGAGCACCCGCAGCTGGTTGGTGGTGCGGCCACGTTCACCCTGGCAACGCCGAGGCAACCGTGATGCAGCCGCCTTAAATGAATGATCTGGCCGACGAGTTCCTGGACGTGGCACGCCAGGTGGACGCGTCCCTGATTGTCATCGGGCTGCGCCACCGTTCGCAGGTGGGCAAGTACATCCTCGGCAGCCACGCCCAAAGGATCCTGACGCAGGCCGACCGGCCCGTGCTCGCCGTCAAGGCCGGCAACTCCCCCTTCTGCGGGGCGCTTCACTTATTTTGCTGCTGCCGGGTAGATATGAAGCATGCTTACCAATAGGCTGGCCGGGGGAACTTCCCCATTGGAGCAAAACGAGGTGAGAGCATGACGGACACTGAGAACATCAGCAAAGTTACGGACATCATCAACGATTCCCACATCGGGATGTTCACCACCATCAACGAAGAAGGCGCCCTGGTCAGCCGCCCCCTCGCCGTCCAGGACGTGGAGGAGGACGGTGATCTGTGGTTCTTCACGGGCCGCGGCACCTCGCAGGTGGCTCACGTCCAGGCCGATCCGCGGGTGAATGTCTCCTTCGGCAAGCGCACCGAGTGGGTGTCAGTGGCCGGTACTGCCGAGGTGGTTACCGACCGCGCCAAGATCCACGAAATGTGGAACCAGACCGTTGAAGCCTGGTATCCGGACGGACCGGACACTCCTGAAGTATGCCTGCTTCGGGTTGACTCGGACTCCGCCGAATACTGGACCAGCCCCGGCGGGACCGCGGCCACGGTCCTGCAGTGGGTGAAGTCCAAGGTGACCCACAGCCGCATGCGTGTCGGCGACAGCGGCACGGTAGAGCTGTAGGGCTTCGAGTTACAGGGGTCGTGCCGGCCGCGCAAGCGCTCGGCCCGCCCGTGTATCTAGGCCCGGGCGGTCAATGCTGCGTAGACGGCCATCAGCAGCACGTCATTCCGGCCCCAGACCGGGTCCACGATTTCCACGTACCAGGAATCCGCAAGCAGCAACGCCAGCGACTCGTTGGTTTCGTCCGCCCAGTCCTGGATCTGTTCCTCGTCCACCGGGTTCTCGCTGGAGCCGAGGACGGTGACTACTTCGCCGCCGTCGGGCGTTACCGGGATGGCGGCGCTGCTGGACTCGCCGGGGGCGTGCGCAACGGTCACCAGCTCGGTGCGGGTGGAGAGTTTCAGCAGCCCAGCGGCCACCTCGGCGCTGCCGGTCACGGATGTCCGCTTCTGTGGGTTCCATCCTCGGATGCTGCGGCTTCCCGCCGCCGAACTCCGGCCACGGCTACACAGCGGTTAACCTCGGGCGGGGACGCCCGCAGCCAGCTCAGCCGCGCTCAAGGCAAGGCCCAAGCGTACGACGGCGGGAGCGTAGCCCTGGTGCCGCGCAGACCGCAGCCGCTCGGCCTCCCGCATGGCTTTGATCAGGGCCGATGTCTCGGGAAACCGGACATCCGTCATGGCCGGATAGTCGATGCAGCAGGCAGGATCCAGCTCGTAGCGGCCCCACCGGGCCAGCAGCGTGTCATGCTCGGCCTCCGCTGCGCAGTGAACAGGCCGGTCTTGCCGCCGCTGGCGGCGACGCGATTGCCAGGCCAGGATCCGCGGGCTTTCCCGGTAGGCAGCCACCCCCGCACCAACGCCCAGGACGGTGATGGCCGCACTGGCCCACGGCGACGCCAGGGCGGGAATCAGAATGGCCGGAAGCGCCACGACGGAGCCCATAAAAACGTCCCAGAACACCGGGTCCGGGGCCCTGATGCCAGGGTCCTGCGTCGAATGGTGGCGGACGGCCAGGACGGTGACAACCACCGCGCACACCAGCACCGCAGCCCAGAAGAGCAGCTGCAACGCTCCCACCGGGACAGATTCTGCAAATGCCGGCACCGCGGCACCTCCCCGCATCAGGCCCGGCCCAGAATTCCGGACTGCTCCTTCTATTGCATCCCCTGCGGCCGCCGGGGTCAATGGCGCAGGCGGGCTCCATGGTGGCGATTCGGCGCCGGAGGTTCTCAGGCCTGCGACAGGCCGGGTAGCTTGGGACTATGAGACTGAAAATGTGCAGCCTTCACGTCCAGGATCCGGCTGCGGCCCACACGTTCTACACCGAGACCCTCGGGTTTGAGACGCTGATGGCGATGCCCGAACACAACCTGTTCATCATCAAGGATCCGGGCGCCGATGCGGGTTCGGTGGGGCTGATGCTGCAGCCCAGTGACAACCCGATCGGCGCGGGCTACATGAACGCGGTGCACGACGCCGGGATGCCGGCCATCGTTTTCGGCGTTCCGGATGTTCAGGCCGAGTATGAGCGGCTGGTGGCTGCCGGAGTGAAGTTCAAGGGCGAACCGTCTGAGGATCCGTCCGGGATCAGCGCCGTGTTCGAGGATGGCTGCGGCAACTTCGTGCAGCTGCACCAGGACTGAACTGGCTCCACGCCGGAACGAACGGGCCCGAGCCTGCTACTCAGCCTTGGCGCGCGCCTGCTTGGCGTCTTTCTTCGCAGCGTCGTCCTTGACGCGCTGGGCTTCTGCGCGGACGGCGGCGTGGGTGGAGCGTTCGGTGACCAGCCAGGCCGGGGGAGCCTGCAGCAGCGCGGTGATTTCCGCCGTCGTCAGCGCTTCCTCAACGCCGCCACGGGCGAGGCCGCTGATGGAAACGTTAAGCTTCTGGGCAACTACCGGGCGGGGGTGCGGCCCGTTGCGGCGGAGCTCCGCGAGCCACTCCGGCGGGTTGGCCTGGAGTTCGGCGAAATCGGCGCGCGAGATGGTTGAATCCTGGAACTCCTGCGGTGTTGCCGGCAGGTAGATGCCGAGTTTCTTGGCAACGGTGGCCGGCTTCAGGGACTGGGAGTTTGCAGAGGTCATGCTTCAAGGGTATCCGGGCTGGCGGTACTGTGAAGACGTGCCCGCTGACAATGATTCCCCCCAGAACGCCGTGCCCTCCAACGACAGCCTCGCTGAATCGGCGGAGCAGGAGGCGCCGCGCGTGCTGCGCTTCGCCTATGTGGCAGGCGTGACGCCGGGGAAGTGGGCCCGCCGCTGGGAAGAGCGGGTGCTGGATATCCCGCTGCAGTCGTTTATGTCCGACGACGGCGCCCAACTGGATGTGCTGCGGAACGGTTCGGCGGACCTCAGCTTCGTCCGGCTTCCGGTGGAGCGCGAAGGCCTCAACGTGATTCCGCTGTATGAAGAGCAGCCCGTGGTGGTGGCGCCCAAGGGGCACGAGATTTCCGTGTTCGAGGAAGTGGCCCTGGCCGACCTGGGCGAGGAGACGTTCCTGGACGTCGCGGAACTGGGCGGACCGGAGATGGCCATGCAGGTGGTTGCTTCCGGCGCAGGCCTGGTGATCCTGCCAATGTCGGTGGCCCGGCACTTCAACGTCAAGGACACTGTGGCGCGGCGGCTCACGGGGGCTCCCGTCACGGAGATTGCGCTGGCCTGGCCGAGCGATTCCACGGACGAGATCATCGAGGAGTTCATCGGGATCGTCCGCGGCCGCACGGCACAGAGCTCGCGGCAGCCCTCCGCGCAGCAGGAGAAACCCAAAAAGGAACCGAAGCCTGACCGGCGCGGACCGGCCGTCAAGAAGCCCAAGGTGGCGCAGCGCTACGCGCCCAACCCGGACAAAGGCCGCGGCAAGGGCTCACGCAAAAAGGGCAAGCGCTAGGTCTCCGGCCACTGGCGGTCAGCCGCCAGCTCCCCGCACCTACGCGTAGTTCTCCGGAACCTAGGCCGTGCAGGCATCCTTGAGCGCCGTGACCGAGCCAGCCGGCACCTGGTCGCCGGCTTCGGCGATCTGCCCCAGCGGCGTCGTGATTTCAGCAGGAACACCCGCGGCGTCAGCCGCGGATACCAGTCCGCCCAGCAGTGCCTTGTCCTGGACGCTGACCAGCCCGTCCTCCACCATGGTGCAGACCTGGTTCCGCACCTCGTCGGCGGCTGCAGTGGCCACTTTCGAGGCGGCGTCGTTCGCAGCGTTTTCGGCGACTTCCTGAACTTGGCCGCAGCCCGTCAGGACGATCATGAGGGCGGCAGCGAACAGGGCGGCAAGGCGGACTTTCATGCAGCCACCCTAACAAGCGCGGCTGAACGGCAGCAGTCAGCGGGCTGCCCCACGGCACCTTCCGCGTCTTTCGAAAGCCCGCCACATCGGTAAGGAGACGAACCCCACGAGCCGGCTTCCGCTGGACAGAAGGAGGCTGTTGCCAGCGGACCTGGCTGGGGTGACGCTGGGTGATGACAAAAATACAGTCGGCAGCGAATCACTCGGGTCTCGATGTGGCGACAGTTGCCGCTGCGATCGAAGCGGAGCCGGACGGTGTTATTGCCCTGGACCCCGGTATGGCCGCGATCTGGGAGCTTGCAGCGTCGCTGTTGAAGGTCAGGGATAACGACGCCCATACGCTCTACGCTTTCGGTATTGCCGTCGCTTTGCTGGACACGCACCCGGAAGCGGACGCCGCCGTCGTGCTTCCGGCCATCATGCTCCACGACATCGGCTGGTCCCAAGTGCGGGCGTCGGAAGTCCTGCAGGCGATCGCACCCGGCGGTGGCCGGCCGGACCTGGTGCTGCTGCATGAGAAGGAAGGGCCCCGTCTTGCCGCCGGAATCCTGGCGGAGGCCGGCTACGACCCCACGAAGGTCCCGGCGAGTCTGGACATCATTGACGGTCACGACTCCCGCAGGGAAGCGCTCTCCCTCGAAGATGCAATTGTGAAAGATGCTGACAAAACGTGGCGGCTCAGCCCGCATGGCATCGACACCGTCATGGACTGGTTTGGGTTGGACCGGGAACAGGCGCTGCGGCTGTGCAGGTAGCGCGTCCACGGCCACTTGTTTACCGCCGAGGCAAGGTCTATGGCAAGGGCGCTGTCTGCCCACCCGGGCACCTCGAGTTCGTCCGCACCCATGCCTGCCGGCCCGCCCTACTCTTCGTGGACTTCCGTCTGCTTTTCCTCAGAGCGGTCCAGGTAGGCCAGCAGCAGTTCGGCGGCCCGGTCCAGCTCGTTGGCCTCCAAGGCAACACAGATCTCCTCGTTGTCCTCGAGGTACCGGCTGTAGAAGTGCCCGTCCAGGGTGGCCTTGTGGAAGAACAGCCGCATCTCGGCCAGCACCTGGGACATGATGGTGTTCAGCCGGCGGCTCCCCGCCAGGGCCACGATGGCGCCGTGAAAGTGCTGGTTTGCAGTACCCAGCCCCTCGTCGTCATTCGCCGCGGCCGCCCGCTTCCCTTCCTCCACCGCCGCCCGGACGGCGGCTACAGCCTCGGGGCTGCCCCCGCCGCGGATGGCGCTGACCTCCACCGACCGCCGGACCGTGTAGACGTCGTGGACATCGCCCGGTTCCAGGCTGGCCACAAAGACGCCGCGGTTGGGATGCCGGACCACCAGCCGTTCACTGGCGAGCTCGGCAAAGGCCTCACGCACCGTGTTGCGGGAGACGCCCAAATCCTCGGCGAGCGTTGACTCGGTCAGCCGCGCGCCGGGGAGCAGGATGCCTTCTGCCAGCTGTAGACGGAGCTCGTCAGCCACCCGGTCGGCCACCGATGGCATGGCGACGCGGAGCCTCGCTGCTGCGCGGGACGTCTCTTTCCGTGGTGCTTCAGAAGTGGCCATACTCCAGAATTTACACGATCGTCACATCGCCGAATCGAAGGATTGTTGAACAATTGTTACATTGGTGCATTCTAGTAAGAGCAAACGCATGAGACGAGGATCACAATGGTGTACATGGACCTGGACAGCGACGTAGGCGAGTCCTTCGGTCACTGGACTTTGGGCGACGACACAGCGATTTTCCGGTCCGTGTCCAGCGCCAATGTGGCCTGCGGGGTCCATGCAGGTGATCCCACGGTCATCAGGCGCACCTGCCGCGAAGCCGTGGCTGCCGGGGTGACCATCGGCGCCCACGTGGGGTACCGCGATCTCGCCGGATTCGGCCGCCGCTTTGTGGTCCGCTACGTGAAGCCGCACGGCGGCCTGTACAACGCGATCGTCTCGCACACTGCCCAGGCACGCGCCGTCGTCTACGCCGTCAAGTCGGTCGATCCGGACCTGCCCATCCTCGGCCTGCCCGGTTCGGACGTGCTACGTCCTGCGGATGGCCACCGACTCCGCCGTCCGCACCGTGGACGGCTCCATCCTGAAAATCGATGCAGACAGCATCTGCGTCCATGGCGATTTCCCCAGGGCCGTTCCCATGGCTGTCGGAGTGAAGGCTGCGCTTTCCGACGCCGGCATCGCCATCAGGGCGTTCGCCTAACCGCGTCACCACACCCGGTCACGGCGCCCCGGAGTCACCGGCTCCAGCTCGCGGCACACACCCCAATCAGCATGCAGGCAGCACCACCGCACACCTGAAGGAACACCATGACTACACACCACACCGCCGCCCGCACCGGCCGAAAAATCCCACCCGGCGCACTGAAGGCCTACATTGCCAGCCTCACCGGCACCTCGCTGGAGTACTACGACTTCGCTATCTACTCCGTGGCGTCGGCCCTGGTCTTCCCCAAGATCTTCTTTCCGGGCAATGACGAGTTCGTGGGCCTTCTGCTCTCCTTCTCCGCCTTTGCTGTGGGTTACTTGGCGCGCCCCATCGGCGGTGTGATCTTCGGCCGCCTGGGCGACAAGATCGGCCGCAAGCAGGTCCTGGTGGTCACCCTGGTGCTGATCGGGGTGGCCACCGTGCTCATCGGTGCACTGCCGGATTACTCGGTCATCGGCGTCGCAGCCCCCACGCTCCTGGTGCTCTTGCGCCTGGCTCAAGGCATCGGCGTCGGCGGCGAATGGGGCGGCGCGGTCCTGCTGTCCAGCGAATTCGGCGACGCGCACAAGCGCGGTTTCTGGTCCTCCGCAGCACAGATCGGCCCGCCCGCCGGCAACCTGATGGCCAACGGCGTCCTGGCCGTGCTCGCAGCAACTCTCAGCACCGACGCCTTCCTCTCCTGGGGCTGGCGTGTTGCCTTCCTGGCCTCGGCGCTGCTGGTGGTCTTCGGCCTCATCATCCGCCTGAAGCTGGAAGAAACACCGGTGTTCAAGGCCATCAAGGCCCACGGCGAACAGCCCAAGGCTCCCATCAAGGATGTTTTCACCAAGGAACCGCGGGCCCTCATTGCCGCTGCCCTGGCCCGCGTCTGCCCGGACGTCCTCTACGCCCTGTTCACCGTATTCGTGGCGGTCTACGCCACGAAGGAACTGGGCATGACCACGGGCAACGTCCTCACGGCCATCCTCATCGGTTCGGCCTTCCAGCTGTTCCTGATCCCCCTGGCCGGTGCCGTCACGGACCGGTTCAACCGCCGCCTCGTTTACGGCATCGCAGCTGTAGGCACCGCACTTTACATCCCGCTGTTCTTCCTTATGGTCGAGGGCAAGTCTGTGCTGATGCTGACCATCGGTGTCGTGATCGGCCTGGCCTTCCACGCCTTCATGTACGGTCCCCAGGCCGCCTACATCACCGAGCAGTTCCCGGCCCGGCTGCGCTACGCGGGCAGCTCGCTTGCCTACACCCTGGCCGGCGTGATCGGCGGTGCCGTGGCACCGCTGATTTTCACCGCCCTCTATGCGGCCTCCGGTGACTGGGTCCTCATCGCGGTTTACCTCCTGGTGGCCTCTGCGGTCACCGTCGTAGGACTGGCCCTGGGCCGGAACCCGCAGACGGCTGAGGAAGACCGCCTCCTGCACGACACCCCCGCCACAGCCTGACGTTCCTTCCGGCCATCAGGCGACCAGACCAAACCAGTGATTGAGGCAGCCATGGAAACCCAGACCGTGCACAGGGTCCTCTCGGTGCTACCTGTGGGAACGCGGACGGTGCTCGCGGAGCTCGCCGGAACCCAGGACGTGCTGGCCCTGCAGGCCCGGCTTCTGGAATCGCCACTCCCCGGTCAGGTGGACGTGCTGGCGGCCGCGCAGACCGTCATGGTCCGCGCGGACTCGCCCGCGGCTGCCCGCCGGATCGGTGCGCTCCTGCCGGACCTCGACCTGACCGCCGCGGCTGCACACGAGGGCGGCCTGGTGTTCATCGATACCGTGTACGACGGCGAGGACCTCGCCGAAGTGGGGCGGTTCACCGGCCTCGGAACCGACCGCGTCATCGAGACCCACACCGGACAGGTCTGGACGGTGGCATTCAGCGGGTTCGCGCCGGGATTCGGCTACATGCTGGGGCAGAACCAGCTCCTGGAGGTGCCGCGCCGGAGCTCGCCGCGCACCGCCGTGCCGGCCGGGTCGGTGGCGCTGGCCGGCAATTATTCGGCGGTGTATCCGCGCAAATCGCCCGGCGGCTGGCAGCTGATCGGCCGCACTGGGGCCCGCATGTGGGACCTCAACCGGGCCGAACCTGCCCTGGCCAGCCCGGGCCACCGCGTGCAGTTCCGCGCCGTCCGCGATGTGGTGACCATGGCGGAAGAGCCCGGGGCTTCCGCAACGGTGCCTGCCTCCCCGCAGGAGGTCGCCTCGGGCCTCCGGATCGTTTCACCCGGACTGCAGAGCCTCATCCAGGACCTCGGCCGCTACGGCCACTCGTCGCTGGGCGTCTCCGCCGCCGGTGCGTTGGACCGGGCTTCGCTGCGCCGGGCCAACCGGCTGGTGGGCAACGGCCCCTCGGCGGCAGCTATCGAAACCGTTGCCGGCGGACTCAGGATCCAGGCCGTTGGGGACCAGGTCCTGGCCGTCGCCGGGGCGACGTCGGCACTGACTGTTGACCCGCCGTCGGACGCTGAATCCGGTGCTGACTCCGAAGCGCAGGCACGCCCGCGCACCGTCCCCGTGGCTACCCCGTTTGCCCTGCTCGACGGCGAGATCCTGACCCTGGGTGCGCCGGCGTCAGGCTTCCGCAGCTACGTTGCCATCCGCGGCGGGGTGGATGCCGCGCCGGTGCTGGGCAGCCGGTCAACGGACACGATGTCCGGCATCGGCCCTGCGCCGTTGGCCGCCGGTCAACTCATCGCCGCCGGCGACGTCACCGAGTCCGGCGTGGTGGGCACCCCAGAACTCCAGCCGGACTTCCCCGGCGAGGGTGTCACGGTGCTGGACATCGTCCCGGGCCCGCGGGCTGACTGGTTCGACGAGGCTGGTTTGGAGTCCCTGTGCGGGCAGGACTGGGTGGTGAAGCCCCAATCGAACCGGGTGGGCATGCGGCTGGACGGCACGCCCCTGCAACGCAGCCGGCCCGGCGAACTGCCCAGCGAGGGCACGGTGGCCGGCGCCATCCAGGTCCCGCCCGAAGGCCTCCCGGTCCTGTTCCTCGCCGACCACCCAATCACGGGCGGCTACCCGGTAATCGGGGTTGTGGTGGACCACCAGCTGGACCTTGCCGGCCAGGTGCCGATCGGCGGCAGCATCCGCTTCCGCCGAGTTCCTGAACAGACTGCCCACGAGCAGACTTCCCAAGAAAAAGTGAGTAACTGATGCGCAAGGTCCTGATCGCCAACCGCGGTGAAATCGCCGTCCGGATTGCCCGCGCCGGCGCGGACGCCATCCACCCCGGCTAGGGCTTCCTCTCCGAGAACGCCGACTTCGCCCAGGCAGCGCTCGAATCCGGGCTCGACTGGATCGGGCCCACCCCCGAAGCCATCCGGCAGCTGGGCAACAAGATCACCGGCCGCGAAATCGCCGTCCGCGCCGGGGCGCCACTCGTGGCCGGGAGTGACGGGACTGTGGAATCCGCCACGGAGGCCCGCGCCTTCCGGACGAACATGGCCTGCCGATCGCCCTTAAGGCAGCCTTCGGCGGCGGGGGGCTACCTTGACCGGACCGCCAGCATCCTGGCGGATTCGGAGTTCGGTACATCCGGTCCGGACCGGAGCTGCGCACCATCACGGTGGAGGTTGACGGCCGCCGCCTCGCCGTGGGTCTTCCGAGGAACCGTGACGGGTATCCGGGCGGAAGCAGGCGGGATGGTGAGCGCCGGGGCAGTGCTGGCATTGATCGGCTAGCAGTCCGGCCTGGCGCGGCTCCGGCATGAGGGTCCGGCCGGATGACGCCAACCGGCCGGACCCTCCTTCGTTCTGTGGTGTGGCTCTAGTCCACGTGCTTTGCGAGTGCCACCAGAACGCCGGCGATGGCAAAGTGCTTGTTGCTGCCGAGGTCGCGGACGGTTTTAATGCCCATGCCGGCAAGGATCTCGTCATGCTTGGCCGTGAGTCCGGCCAGGGCGGAAGGCGGGGCATCCAGGACTTCGGCAAGGCTCTTGTTCTCGTAGTCCTTGTCGAGTTTTTTGCCCAGCTCGATTGAAACAGCCATTGATCATCCTTTGCTCGAACGAAACATCAGACACAACCCGACGGCTACGTTGCCACCGGATCCGGGGACGCCGGGAACTCCCGGACCCCATTGGCTACGCTATCCCAGGCCTACGCGCTGGTGGGGCCCTTTTTAGCAATTCTTTGGTCATTCTTGCGCCAAGGGCCGATGCCCCGACCCGCCACTTCAGTCAACATCACGACGTCACTCAATTTCATGTCAGGGTGACTGCAGGGATTTGCAGTTGACAGGACGCGTTGTGCTCGTAGTCGGAGGAACCGGGGTGATTGGCGGCGCAGTGGTGGAGCGACTTCGTGCGGAGGGTGCCGTTGCCGTGGCTGCGTCGCGCAGCGGGCGCGCGGGTCTTGTCCTGGACGCCCGGGACGATGCCTCCGTCGGTGCGGGGATCTCCACGCTGCTCGAAGAGCATGTGCGGCAAGTAGGTTAAAAAATGTCCGACGCTAACGCGCCCCCCAATCCCCCGGCTCAACACGCCCGCCTACCGCCGCCAGAATCGCCTGGCCCAACTCATGCGGTTTGGTGAACTGGGGCCAGTGCCCGGTGGGCAAGTCCACGTAATCGACGTCGCCGATACGGGCCAGTTCCGCGGTGAAGGGGTGGCCGGCGTCGATCCATTCCCTGAGGAGCGACGACGGGAATTCGCACGCGATCACGGTGGCGGGGACGTCGTAGCGGCGGACGTCGTGCAGGCGCTGTTTACCGTAAGCCACACCCTTGGGTTCGGGGATGGCGCGGGCCCGGAACGATGCGCGCAGCTCGTCGGTCAGGTCCACGAGGTCGGCGTCCTCGAAGCCCTCCCACGGAGGCAGGGGCACGTCGTCGCCGTCGGCCGGCAGTTCATTGTTGATCACGTCACCCTCGCCCAGGGGCCCGCTGTCCACGTAAATATTCCGGGCAACGCGGTCCGGCCGCGCATCCGCCACGCCATGAATGATCGCGCCACCGCCGGAGTGCCCCACCAGGACAACCTTCCCGTCCAGGCCGTCCAGAACGTTGACGACGGCGGCAATGTGGTCCTGCAGCGTGATGCCCGCCCGGGGCGCGTCCACGGATTCAAGACCCGGCAGGGTGACGGGATGGATGGTGTGCCCCGCCGCCTCCAGCGCAGGCGTGACCTGCTTCCACGATGACGCGTCCAGCCAGAAACCGGGTACCAGGATGATGTCCATGACGGAACCCTACCCCGTGGCACCTGCCCCAAGTAAGGCACCGGAACTGGTGCCCGGCAACGCCGGGGCGGTGAGGCCGCCGTCGCGCATTACCGCCACCGCGTCCGTCAGCGGGACAAACTCGGTGTCGTGCGTGACCATCACGGTGGCCACCTGAAATTCGTCGGTGACCCGCCGCAGCAGCCCCACGATCGAGGCGCTGCGCTCATGGTCCAGCGCCGCCGTCGGCTCATCCACCAGCAGCACCCGGGGATCACCCATCAGCGCGCGGGCGATGTTCACCCGCTGCCGCTGCCCGCCCGACAGCTGGTGTGGCCGCCTGTCCGCGGAGGGGCCCAGCCCCACGAGGCCCAACAGCTCGAGGGCCCCGGCGCGTGCGGCTTTCAGCGGCATGCCGCGCAGGTGGTGGGCAAGCATCAACTGCTCGACGGCGGTGAGCGACGCCAACAGGTTGGGCTGCTGGAAGATGATGCCCACCTTCTCCCGGCGCAGCGCGGTTAGTTCCGCGTCCTTCAGATCCGCCGTCGGGATCCCGTCGATCACCACCTGCCCGGACGTCGGGCGGACCAAAGTCGCGGCTACGGCGAGGAGGCTGGACTTGCCTGAGCCGGACGGCCCCACCAGCGAGACCATTCGGCCCGCCGAAACGGACACGCTGACGCTATTCAGGGCTTTGATGGTTCCGCCTCCGTCCGGGTACTCGAGGGTGACGTCATCCAGTGTCAGCGGGAAAGCAGCGCCGGCAGGGGCGGGGGGTGTATCGGTCAAAGGGGAGATAGACATAGAGGGGCCTTTCGGGGGTAGGGAGGGAGTTCAGTTGCCGCCGAGGGCGATCAGCGGATCCACTGTGGTGACCCGCCGGACTGCCAGTGCGGCGCCAGCCAGGCCGAGGGCAACGATCCCCAGCACGGGAAGCAGTGTGGTTTCGGGCGTGACGAGGAAGGGTGCGGCCTGCGCCGCCGCGAAACCGCCCAGGACGCCGATCGCCCCTCCCAGTCCCGCACCGGCCACAAGCACAATGGCCGCCTGGGTCATCGCATCCCGCAGCACGTAGCCGCCGGACGCGCCCATCGCCTTGAGGACGGCGATGTCCCGCGTCCGCTGGACGGTCCACACCGTCAGGAACGCCACGATCACCAGCGCCGAAATCCCATACAGGAAGGCCTGCATCAGCAGGAGGGACCCGTTCTCACTTTTGAAGGAACCCAGCGCCTGGAACGATCCTGTGCGGCTGGCGCTGACCGTGCCCGCCGCCGCGTTCGCGGCGTCCTCGTCCACCACCGCACCCTCCTGATAAGTGACCGCGATTACTGTCGCCACGGGGGGATTGCCCGGCGCGCTGCCCGGGGAGCTGCCGCCCGCCGGCGACAGGTGCGCCACCTCAGCCCAGGACGGCAGTGCCGTCCACACCACGCCGGTGTGCGAATACCACTGGTCGGCCACGACGGCGGCAACGGTCAGGTCGGTGCCACCCACCGTGGCGGTATCGCCGACGTCGAGCGCCAGGTCCGTGGCGACAGTCGAGCCGATCACCACTGTCCCCGCCCGGACCGGTGCCGGTGCCAGCTGCCCTGCCTCGGCAACGCCGAACACCGCCACGTTGGTGGTGCCGCCGTCGCCCGCCAAGAGGCGCGACTGGCTGATGCCCAAAGGCTCGGCCGTGGCCACCCCCGGGACGTGCTGCCAGCTGTCCACTTGGGCCGCGGTCACCTCACTTTCGGTGAAGGACGCCGTCGGCTGGTTCGTCCCGGGTGCACCAAAAACGACGCGGTCCACCGGCCTGAAGCCGTCGCCGGACCCGCTCCCGGACCCGGCGCCCACTTGCCCGGCGCCGAGCTTCCCGATCGCGGAGGTGGACTGGTCGCCCAGGCCGGCGGTCAGCCCGGACAGCAGGACCAGCAGCAGCGTCACCAGGGCCACCACACCGCCCATCAGTGCGAACCGGCCTTTAGCGAACCGGATGTCACGTATAGCGAGAAACACGTTGTACTTCCTTCAGTGGGGGTGGAATTCCTTCTGAATCCACTCTCCTGCGTGCCGCCGCTGCCTACATCGGGCACGTGGTTGAGTTCCGCGGGGCAAACGGTTGAGCGGCCGGTCAACCGTTTGATTGATCCGTACGCGCGCCCCGGCGCCTAAGCTGGTGAAATGCCAGCCGCGGACCCACAGACCACCCCGTCCGGGGCTGCCATCCTGCGGTTCCTGCGGGTGACGCTGCATACCGGCTTCGCCGGCCTGCTGCTGGTCGCCATTCTGCGGCTCCACTTCGCGGCGGGCGCTCCTGACGGCGGAACGCCCGACGGCGGAACCCCGGCGGGTGCGCTGCGCTTCGCCTGGTCCGCGCTCGCCGTTGCCCTGGCCGTGGTGTACCTCGCCGGCACCTTGCTGGAGAAGCGGTACGACGCCGGCCGCTCATCTTTTAATCCGCACCCTTACGCAGTCCTGTGGCTCGGGCTGGTCACCGCACTGTGGGGCATCCTGCTCGCCGGCAGCGCCGAGTTCTCCTGGGTCGCCTTTCCGCTGTTTTTCCTGCACCTGCACGTGTTGCCCCGCCGCTTTGCCCTAGTTACCATCGCCGTAATGACGGCGGCTGTGGTGGCCTCGCAGTGGGTGGCCAGCGGACTGCCTGCGCCCACCTTGCCCATGGTCCTGGGGCCGGCCCTGGGTGCCGGGTTCGCCGTGGTCACCGGGCTGGCTTACCGCGCCCTCTACCTTGAGGGGGAGGCCCAGCGGCTGGCCGCGGACGAGCTCCGGCGGACCCGGGCCGAGCTGGCCCGGACCCAGCACGAAGCCGGCGTGGTGGCCGAGCGTGAACGCCTCGCCCGCGAAATCCATGACACCCTGGCGCAGGGCCTCTCGAGCATCGTCCTCGTGGCCCGCGCGGCCGAGAAGTCCCTGGCCAGCGGCGATCTTGCCGCCGCGGCCGAACGGTTCGCACTGGTCCAGCAGACGGCCTCGGAAAACCTGTCCGAGGCCCGCAGCTTCGTCCGGGGGCTCACAGCACCCCGGCTTCAGGACTCCTCGCTGCCCGAAAGCCTGCAGCGGCTCTGCGGCGAAACCGAAACCCTGGCCGCCGCACGCGGCGAGGGACTCCGCTGCCGGTTCGAGCTGGTGGGCCATCCGGCGGAACTCCCGCCGCAGTACAGCGTCACGCTGCTCCGTGCCGCCCAGGCCAGCCTCGCCAACGTGCGGCTCCACGCGAAGGCTCGCACCGCCGTCGTCACCCTCGCGTTCCTCGGGGACGAGGTCACTTTGGACGTGTACGACGACGGCACGGGCTTTGCGCCCGAAGCCTCGGGGCCCGGCGTGGCTGCTCGCGCGGACGGCAGCGGCTTCGGTCTGCGCTCGCTGGCTGCCCGGGTGGCGGAACTGAACGGTTCACTGGAGGTCGAATCGGCACCGGGGGAGGGGACCGTCGTCGCGGTCCGGCTGCCGCTTACCGGTCCGGCCGGGGAGCGGCGCTGATGGGGACGCTGCAAATTTTGCTCGTGGACGACCACCCCGTGGTCCGTGCCGGACTGCGCGCCATGCTCACCGAATTCGAAGACTTCAGTGTGGCCGCCGAGGCTGCCGACGGGGACGCCGCGCTGCGCGAGCTCACCCGGCTTCGGGCCCTGGGGGAGCGCGTGGATGTGGTGCTGATGGACCTGCAGATGGGCGCGGGAATGGACGGCGTCACTGCGACGGCGGCCATCCGGAAACTGGATGCCGCGCCGCCGGTCCTGATCCTCACCACGTATGACACCGAGGCGGACATCCTGGCCGCGGTGGAGGCCGGCGCCAGCGGCTACATGCTAAAGGACGCGCCGCCCGAGCAGATCCGCCAGGCCGTGCTGTCCGCGGCGGCCGGCCAGACGGCGCTGGCCCCCAAGGTGGCGGCGCTGCTGATGCGGCGGATCAGCAGCCCGGAAACTGCACTGACTCCCCGCGAGGTGGAACTGCTGGAACTGCTGGCCACCGGCCTGACCAACCGCGCCATTGCAAGGCAGCTCTTCATTTCCGAGGCCACGGTCAAGACCCACCTGGTGCATATTTACGGCAAGCTCGGCGTCGATAATCGGACGTCCGCGATCGCCCTCGCCGCCCAGCGACGGATCATCCGCACGCCGGGTTCCTAACCCCCGCCCCCGAGTTTTTGGGCAGATACCGGCCCCTGGATAGCCCTAAAAGCGGATTATGTGGACAAAAACTCCGGGGGTAGGGATGTTTTTGTGCCGGGCAGTAAATTGTCCGACGGCGGTGCGATACTGGGGGTTGCATCAGCCTGCGGACGGGGGAACGTCGGAAATGGTTTTGGATACAGCGACGCTGCGGGTCGCCTTCGGCGTCATGGCCCTGGTGCTCGGGCTGCTGTTCTACTTTTCGTCCTACCGCACCACCCGCTCACCGTACAGCGGCTGGTGGTGCCTCGCGCTGGTGTTCTTCCTGGCCGGATCCGCAGCCTTCCTCCTCGACGGAACACGCCAGCAGTGGTGGGCTAACCCGGTGGGCAACGTCCTGCTGGTCCACGGCGGTGTGGCGGTCTGGGCAGGCGCCAGATCCCTCCGGGAAATCCCGCCGCGGCGGTGGCTATTCACCGCGGTGCCCCTGGTAACACTCGTGGCGTCCGCACTCGATAACCCCGCCACTAACACGTGGTCCGGCGGCCCGGTTTTCCTCGCCGGGATGTGCCTGACGCTGGGACTCGCATCGCAGGAACTCTGGCGGCTGGAACCAGGCTATTCGCGGGTACGGGTGCCGATGGCCGCGGCGGCCGCGGCGATATCCGCGTTCTATTTCGGCAGGCTCGTGTTCTTCCTGCTGGATGGCCAGGACGGACCCATTTTTGTGACGTACTTCGGGTCAGAGGTGACCACCATGGTCACCATGGTCCTGTTGGTGGTGGTGTCCTTCAGTATGGCCGGGCTCAGCACCGAACAGCAGACCCGCGCCCTGCGCATGGTGGCCACCCGCGACGACCTCACCGGGCTGCTCAACCGCAAAGCGTTCTTTGACCTAGCCGCCGGCCTGCTGAAAGACCGCGCCGTCACGCAGGGAGCAGGCGCCCTGATCCTTGCGGACCTGGACCATTTCAAGGTGGTCAACGACACCCACGGCCATGCCGCCGGCGACGTCGCTCTGCAGGCCTTCGCCGAAGCGTGCAAGGAGACCGTACGCAGCACTGACCTCGTGGGGCGGTACGGCGGGGAAGAGTTCGTTCTGCTGATTCCGGGCTCCTCCTCCGCGCGGGCCGAACATATAGCGCAGGAGATCAGCCGGCGCCTCGCTCAGGCCCCCACCGCAGACGGACTCCACATGCCTACGGTCAGTTACGGTGTGGCGCTTTACGACGCGGGGACGTCCGATGTGGAAGATCTGATCGCCGCCGCTGACGAGGCTCTCTACGCGGCCAAGTCACAGGGCCGGAACCGTACCGTCCACAGCGACCGCCGCGGCTAGTCAGGCAATAAGCATGGCCCGGAGGCTCTGCGCTTCTGCACCCGGGTAAGACCGCGGCGATAAGGGTACATTACCGTGGAACGCATTGGAATCGTCGGCGGGGGCATTGTGGGGATGGCACTGGCACGGTCGCTCCTGCAGCGCGGACTCGGAACGTCACAGTCTTTGAGAAGGAGCATCGGCTTGCTGCATACCAGACCGGCCACAATTCGGGTGTTGTGCACGCAAGTCTCTACTGCACGGCGGGATCACTGAAGGCCCAGCTGTGTGTTTCCGGCCGCGCAGCACCCAAGGGAATACTGCCAGGAGAAAAAATCTGCCCTACCGCGAAATCGGCAAGCTGGTGGTGGCTGTGGATGACTCGGAGTTGCCTGCGTTGGCCGACATCGAAAAGCGGGCCCGGGCGAACGGCGCCCCTGACTTGGACCGGATCGATGACGTTGCGCGCCTGCGGGAAATCGAGCCCCACGCGGCAGGGGTTGCGGCCGCGCATTCACCGCATACCGCCGTCGTAGATTTTGCGGCGATTACCGAAGCGATGGCGCAGGACGTGCGGACTGCCAGCTGCACCATCCTGCTGGGTCAGGAGGTGCCAGCAAGAGCTGTGGACGGGGCAAAGGTGAGTGTCCGGACGGCGGTGTCCGAGCACGTCTTTGACCGGCTGATCGTCTGCGCGGGTCTGCAGTCCGACGTCGTTGCCCGCCTGAACGCGTTGCGGGTTAGTTCATCGGGCGTGTTCCTTTCCCATTTCGGGCTTGCATCAGCTGCCGTCGTCGATGAACTCTAGCAGCCACTCCGTGGCGTGCGGCTGCGGGCCGCAGCGTGAAAGTCCGCATCCCGGAGGTGGAGCTGAGACGGACGATCTCCCCCTCCAACAGCGTTGACTCAGGTCAGCCGAAGGACATTGCAAGGCGCGTTGGCCGCGTCCGGATCGGGTGTCGTCGAGTCACCGAAGCGGTCAGGCGGCTGAACCAGTGGGAGGATTCGGTGTCAGGGTCAACGGCCCGGTGGTGTCTAGGGCTCGACGAGCGTCAGAATTGTTTCCGGGCGGACGCCGTCGAATTTCATCGCATCGGCTACAGCTTCAGACTCCATTATTCGCTGGAACGTATCCATGTCGGGGACTTGGACGATTAGGCCTACACGGTGGGTGTTCGCCGGGTCGATGAACGTTCGAACCGTGATGCCCAGAGGCCCGAAGATTTCTTCCCGTTTTGGTGAGCTGAGCCAGTGCTCAACGTCGTCGACCTCGTGGAAGATCATTATTGTTGGCATCGTTGCCTCTGCTTTCTGAAGTTGCGTCAGGAGCCGGATTGGAGAGGGACCGCGTTAGGACATCGTGATCACGCTGAACGTACCATGGCCTCGATTGTAGCGATAGGGAAGCGAAACTGCGGTGTGGCCCCTCACCAGCCGGCCAGCCCAGAAGACAGTGAAGGTACCAGCTGGCTGCGGAATGCAGTTCGCAGCAGGGCGTGGACGCGCCAGTGTCAACGCTGTTTCCGGGGGCCTGCGCATGGGTCACGGTGAAAGTAACGTAACTCGGGTGGATATGCAGCTCCAGTTTGCCTGTCATCGGATGTGACGGTGCTGATCAACAACGCCGGTGCGAACCCGCTTAGCTCGAGCCTGCTGGACATCACCGAGGCCGAGATCCAACAGAACATGGAGACGAACTTCTTCGGCCCCGTGCTCCTCGCCCGCGCGTTCGCCCCGATACTCGCGGCGGCGCCGAACCCGGTCCTGGTTGACGTACACTCCGTGGCGAGCTGGTACGCGTTCGGCGGGGTCTACAGTGCGTCCAAGGCGGCGCTGTGGTCGGCGACGAACTCCTTCCGGCTTGAGCTGGCACCGCAGGGCGTTCACGTGGCCGGCGTACACATGGGCTACGTCGACACCGCAATGGCCGCGCACGCCGGCGGGCCCAAGATGACCCCCGCTGACCTTGTTCAGGCCGTGTACACCGCGGTCGAGGCGGGTGCGTACGCGGTTATCACCGACGCCACCCAACGCGTAGCTGACAGTCTGATGGCGTCGCGGACCCTATCTCGGGAGGTCCGCGACGCGATCAGTTATATGGCGAACTCTGCTCGGTGTCGAGAAACGGTCGTGGAGTCCATCGATATAGACGACAAAACGGGGATTCTGGTCGCCTCTGTCAGGCCGACAGGCTCGATGCGGAACCGGTGCGGGATCTGCCGCCGCCGTTGCCCGAAATACGACCAGGGCAAGGGCCGACGCCGCTGGCGGGCACCGGACGCCGGGGCCATCCGAATCGAGTTGGAAGCCGACGCCCCGAGGGTGGCCTGCCGGGTCCACCGCGTGACCGTGGCTGCCGTGCCGTGGGCCCGGCATCAGGCCGGCCGCCCCATCTTTTCGACGCGCAGGCCGCCTGGCTGGCCACGCAAACGTCCAAGACCGCCATCACGGAGCTGATGCGGATCGCCGGGCGCACGGTCGGCGCGATCCTCACCCGGGTCTGGATGGTTTGATTCAAACCATCGATTTGGCGTTCTCCCCGGGTCAGCTGTCGCAATCGACAATCATGCGGCCGCTATTGCCGCCGGCCAGGAGCGACGCGAACGCCTCAGGGATCTGGCCAAAGCCGCCAACGAGGGTGTGGACGCTGCGAATCTTTCCCGCGCGCAACCAGCTGGCAACGTCGGTCTCGAATTCCTGGCGCAGGTCCTCGTTTGAGGTCACGTCGAAGCCCCGCAGGGTCAGCTGCTGATAGATCATTCGCAGGTAGTTCGAGGGGCCCCTGCGTTCGCTTCCCTTCCCGTACTGCGACGCGGCACCGCAGACCACAACGCGCCCGCCGAATCGGAGGGCCTCCAGTGCGGCTTCCAGCTGTTCTCCGCCCACGTTGTCATAAAACAGGTCGATCCCATCCGGTGCTGCTTCACGAAGCAGGTCCAGTGCCGCGCCGTCGTGGTGATTGAAAGCAGCATCGGTACCCAATGCGTTCAGAAGCCTGACCTTCTGGGCTGAACCCGTACTGCCGATGACGGTGGCGCCGACGGCTTTGGCGAACTGCACGGCGCAGCTGCCCACGCCACCTGCCGCTCCGGAAACATAGACGGTATCCTCAGCACGCACGCCGCCAAAGCGCATCATGCCGGTGTACGCGGTGAAGCCGGTATGTCCAAGCACCGTCAGATGCGCCTCCAACGCAACGCCAGCCTCCGGTGCGGGAATGCGGCGCAGTTCACCCTCGGCGGCAATGTCAATACTGCGCCACGGTGATTTTCGCACCGCCAGATCACCTGGCTTGAACGCTTCGCTGCGGGATTCAACGATCTCCACGACGCCGTCGCTCGCCGGCACGTCCCCCGGGTTGATGCCCGGTCCATAAGCGGTGTCCGGACCCCCAATCCGGTTGGCCAGCCCGGCGTTTAGGCCCAGCCTGCGCAGGCGAACCTTCACTTGGCCGTCGGTGAGCTCCGGGACAGGCACCGTATTGATCCTGAAATTCCGCGCCGTCATGACGCCGACCGGGTAACTGGCCAGCTGTACTTCGTGTGCATCCATGGCACCAGCCTAGGGCTCTCGGTGTCCGAACGCGTTGGATGGTATTTACGCGCCGGCTGCCCTTTTGGCGGAGACCCAGAAGTGCTCGATTGGTTAATTTCCGACGGCAAAGACCGGCAGCTCATGTCCCAGGAACAAGAGCAGCGAGCCGCCCGCACACCTTCATCCGGCACTGCAACTTGAGGGCGCTCAGCGAAAAGCCCAGGCCGGACCGGCCCACGAATTGAATGCGCTGACCGGGTAATAAAGGCACTCGGCGTTCCGCGTGGCTGGCCCGTACCAACTGCATCCGAATGAAAATTCTCACACCGAACAGGGGAATGAAATGGACGCCCCGCGCAGGTCCGCGGCGGCAGGGAAAACATCTGCGCTTGTGCATCCAAAGGCTCCAACGTAGGGACTTTTTCGAGTGATACATTGAAAATCCAGTCCTCCCACGCGAATGACATGGAATGCCTGCCCACGCTTCGAACGTCTCCAGCTCCTTTCCACCAGACTGGTTGTCATCGCGATCACGTCAATCGAAAGCAGCGGAAATGAACAAGAAGTGCGTGGCCATCGTGGGCGCCGGTCCGGGCGTCAGTGCCGGAGTGGCCAGGAAGTTTGGCGCCAACGGCTTCACGGTGATCCTTCTGGCCAGGACCCTTGAATCACTTCAGCTTCGGGTATCGGAGCTCCAAGATGCTGGCATCGAGGCCCACGGTATCGTCGCCGATGTGACGGACCCGCAGAGCCTGCAATCGGCTTTCGGCCGCATTCAGGCCGAACACGGAATCTTGGATGTGCTGGTCTACAACGTCGGTGCCAACACGATTGCCAACCCCTCCGCCCTGGACGCCGCGGACCTGACCCGGGATTTCGCGGTCAACGTGGTCGGGGCGCTGAGCTGCGCCCAGCTGGTGGCTCCCGCCATGACTACGCGCGGTTCGGGTTCCATCCTTTTCACCGGCGGACTCCTGGGCTTGAATCCCGTTGCGTCCAGGGCATCGGCCTCCATCAGCAAGGCCGGGCTACGCAACCTGACCTTCACCCTGGCCGATGAACTCGCCGCACAAGGACTTAATGTGGGCACCGTGACCATCGGGGGCGCCGTCCAAACCGGCACGTTCTTCGATCCGGATTTGATCGCCGAAGCATATTGGGACCTGCACAGCGGAAAGTCAGCAGGAGAGGTCCTGTACGTACAGCCCTAAACCTCGATCCATCGAACCGCTCCCGGGTCCACTGGATTTTGTAACCCGGGGCAGTTTCGTTTCCGGGACGCGGACAGCCGATCGGCTTCACTGCCACTAGGCCATCTGTGGGGAATTCGACCGCTACCAGTTCATCGATGCGATCACAGGGGCACAGCGCGATGGTCTTCCCGACTTCGACCTAATCATTTGCGACGAGGCGCACCGCACCGACGGTGTCACGCTCCAGGGCGACACGAAGGAATCCACATTCGTAAAGGTGCACGACAACAAGAATGTTGCGGGGGCGAAACGCCTCTATAAGACGGCGACGCAATACGGCCCGAGTGCCAGGGTGCGGGGGCGATCAGGAAGTCCTCGGGCCGCAGCACAATCTCGGAGGAGCGGGCATCGGTGATGAAGTTGTCGCGCACGTAGCCGTTCAGTCCGCCGAAAGGTGCAAGGTGTTCGCGGAAGACCCGGGCCAGGTCCTCTTCTGCCACCCGTCGGTTGCGTTCCGGCCAGCGGGCGTTATAGAAGATGTAGGCCAGCTCGGAGTTGACCTCGGAACGGGAACGCAGGAGGCCGCGTTGTTGGAAAGCTACGACGCCAAACTACCCTTTTGCCGGCCGGCGGAGCAGACGAAGGATGACAGCCATTGATTGCATGCCGTGACTAGCTGGGGTTCAGCTTTCCGGCCAGCCGTTCCCGCATCTGGGCGCTCGCCGAGTTCAGCCCGATCAGCTCCACTTCCCGGCCATGCCGGCGGTACTTTTCCGTGACGGCGTCCAGCACCGCGATGGTGGATGCGTCCCACAGGTGCGAGGCGTGCAGGTCCACCACCACCCGGGCGATGCCCGGCTCGGCATCCAGCGCGTACTCGAACTGGGTGTAAAGGTCGTTGGAGGAGGCGAAGAACAGCTCCCCGTCCACCGTGTAGGTGGCAACGTTTTCGCCGTTAAGCTCGACGACGGTCCGCTCCACCGTGGCGAAATGCGCCACCCGCCGGGCGAACAGCGCCGTGGCCGCCAGCACGCCCGCACCCACACCGATGGCCAGGTTGTGCGTAGCTGACACGACTGCCACGGTGATCAGCATGACGGCGGTCTCGGACTTGGGCATCCGGCGAAGGGTACGCGGGGCGATGGAGTGCCACTCGAAAGTGATGGCCGAAACGAAAATCATCACGGCCACCAGGGCGGCCATCGGGATCATGCCTACAACGTCACCGAGCGTCACCACAAGGACCAGCAGGAAGACGCCGGCCAGGAACGTGGATACCCGGCTCCGCGCGCCGGAGCCTTTGACGTTGATCATGGTCTGGCCGATCACGGCGCAGCCGCCCATGCCGCCGAAGAAGCCGGTGACGATGTTCGCCACGCCCTGGCCCCAGGACTCGCGGGTCTTGTTGGAGCGGGTGTCGGTGATGTCGTCCACGAGCTTGGCGGTCATCAGCGATTCCAGCAGCCCCACCAGGGCCATCGAGAGCGAGAACGGCGCCAGGACCTGGAACGTCTCCCATGTCAGGGGAACGTTGGGAATAAATAGGGACGGCAGGCTCTCGGGCAGTTGGCCTTTGTCCTGGACCGTGGGGACATCCACCCCGGCGAGGACGGCAAACAAGGTGAGCACCACGATGGCCACCAAAGGTGAGGGCACCGCCGTCGTAATTCTTGGCAGTCCCACCACGATCACCAAGCCCACGGCGACCAGCGGATAAACCAGCCAGGGAACGCCGACCAGTTCGGGCACCTGGGCCATAAACACTAGGATGGCCAGGGCGTTCACAAAGCCCACCATCACCGACCGGGGGATAAAGCGCATCAGCCTGGTCACACCCAGGACCGCCAGCAGGATCTGGAAAACGCCCGCCAGGATCACGGCGGCAATGAGGTGGTCCAGGCCGTGGCTGCGCATCAGCGGCGCAATGACCAGGGCAACGGCGCCGGTGGCAGCGGAAATCATTGCCGGCCGGCCTCCCACAAACGAGATAGTGACCGCCATGATGAAGGACGCGAACAGACCGATCCGCGGATCCACGCCCGCGATCACCGAGAACGCAATGGCCTCCGGAATTAGGGCCAGTGCCACTACCAGTCCGGCCAGCGCCTCGGTCTTAAGTCGCCGCGGGGAACGTAATGTTGCGCGGACCGACTGGAGCTGCTGAGGCGTGCTGGGCCGGGCGTCCGGGACGCTTCGTGCGGGCATTGCTGGGTCCAATCGTGCTGGTGAAGTGCGCTTTTGGCAGCTTCGTCCTTCGGGGGAGGAGGTGAGGCGCGCCGGTTCGTCGGCAATTGAGAGGGCGCGGCCGCCCTACCAGTCTGGGGCACGCCGCATCCCAACTGCTAAAATGGCTTGGTCCTAGACCGGCCTTTAGCTGGTCCAGCCAGCGCCGTAACGTAAGTAGGGGACCACACAAGACATGACGGCAGGCGGTTCGCACCTCAGCACTTCGGAGAGTTCCCCGGGACCGTCGAAAAAGACGTCCGCTGGCATGGAGCTCCCGAAGTCATATGCGCCTGCCGTTGCAGTAGCCGCCGCACCGGCTGCCGCACCCGCGAAGCGTCGGGCCTACATCGCCATCTGGCAGGGTTTCCTCGGCGCCCTGATGATGTTTGTGGGGTCCATCGGCACGGGCTGGATTGCCAACGGTTCACCCATGATCCGCCAGCCCGTGGTCATCGCCTTGCGGACCGAGGGTTGGGGAGTCACCCTGTCCACCGTCCTGCTAACTGTCGGGGCCATGCTGCTGATGCGCTCCTGGCTGCGGGTCGGCCAACGGCTGGGGGACTGGGGCGAACAATCCCTGCGGTCCGTGGTGATCGCCATCTCAGCCTGGTCCCTGCCGCTTCTGCTGGCCGTTCCTATCTTCTCCCGCGACGTCTACGCCTACACGGGCCAGGGCCGTCTGGTGATGGAGGGCCAAAACCCTTACGACGTCGGCATTTCCACCCTCAGCAACTGGTTTGCCCTCGGCGCGGACCCGGCTTGGGCCGAGAACAGGACCCCTTACGGGCCGTACTTCCTGTGGCTCGCCCGCGGCGTGGTGGGGCTGACCGGCGCCCAACCCGACTTTTCCGTCCTGTTGTTCCGGTTGCTGGCTGGCGTCGGAGTGGTCCTCTGTGTCATCTACGTGCCCAAGCTCGCCGAACTCCACGGCATCAATGGGGCCCGGGCGCTCTGGATCGCAGTGGCCAATCCGCTGTTCCTGATCAGTTTCGTGGCAAGCGCCCACAACGACGCACTCATGGTGGGGCTCGCCGTCGCCGGTGTCTACTTGGCCGCGACGAAGCATTACCTCACCGGCATACTTCTTGTCACCGCCTCCATCGGCATCAAGCCGATCACCGTACTGCTGCTCCCGTTCATCGGGGTCATGTGGGCAGGGCCTGCCGCTTCGTGGACCCGCAAGTTCCTCATGTGGGGCGCGACGGCGGGAATCAGCTTTGGTGTGCTGGCGCTCAGCGGCATACCGTACAACCTTGGCTTGGGCTGGGTGTGGGCGATCATGGATCCGACGCCGGGGTACACCGGCTATTCGCCGTCAGGTTTCCTGGGCCAGCAGGTGGAGTTCCTCGGCAACGTGCTCGGGCTGCCCGGCGGCACCTTCGCGGACCTGCTGCGGACCGGGACGAAGTGGGCGGCCATCGGGCTGGTCCTGCTGCTGATGTTCCGCGGCGACTACTCGCGCGCGGTGCGCCGAATGGCCCTGGCGTTCACCGCCGTCGTGATGCTTTCACCCATCATCCAGCCCTGGTACATCCTCTGGTTCCTGCCGTTTTTGGCCGTCACCGGCATCCGGAACGACTGGCAGATCCGGAGCCTCTACGTGGGTGTGACCTTCTTTGTGGTGTTCGGCGCGCAGGACCAGCTCTCGGTCTGGTCCTTTGTGGAGCTGGCCGTGGACGCGTCGTCGTTGGCGTTCGTGACGGCGCTGCTGTTCACGTTCTACCTGCTGGTCCTGGACATCCACACCCGGAAGCTCCTCGTGGAGGGCAAGCCCGTGGACTGGGCCCGGCGGGCGTTGGGCCGGGTCAAAAAGCAGCGGGCGGCGCGGCGCTGACTACGGCCTTGGAAGGTAGAGTTCGCTGGCATGAGGACAATCGCCGACGACCTTGAAGCTCCTGATGATGTCCATACCCGTATTGTGGTGGCCGCCTACGGATTATTTTCGCGCCGTGGGATCCGCGATGTCGGGGTCGACGAGCTGATCCGCGTGTCCGGCGTCGCAAAGGCAACGTTCTACCGGCCGCTTCCGTCGAAGGACGATCTGGTGCTGGCTTTTCTGAAGCGTCGCGACGAACTGTGGATGATGGGATCCGTCGTCCCGGAGGCCAGAAGCAGGGCGGAGAACCCCGCGGACCAGCTGCTGGCCATCTTCGATGTTTACGACCAATGGTTCCAGGACGATGATTTTGAAGCATGTTCCTTCGTGAAAGTGCTGCTGGAAATGGGGGCAGCCCATCCCCTGGGTAAGGCGAGCATCGAATACCTGGGCAGGATCCGACAGCAGGTTCGAATCCT
Organism: Arthrobacter sp. UYCo732; assembly: GCF_040547265.1. Taxonomy (NCBI): domain Bacteria; kingdom Bacillati; phylum Actinomycetota; class Actinomycetes; order Micrococcales; family Micrococcaceae; genus Arthrobacter; species Arthrobacter sp. UYCo732. The sequence continues at coordinate 81,430 of NZ_JBEPPJ010000019.1, forward strand.
GGCCGATGAAGCCGGCCTGGAGGACTCCGAGGCATTCGCCCTCTCCTGGCACATCCTCATGAAGGGCTCAATCATCGCCGCTGCCGAAGGCGACAAGATGGCCGCCCGCCGGGCCCGACGGATGGCCGCCGGACTCATTGCAGAACACCGGCCCCAAAGCTCCACGGAAGGTTAGATCGGGGACCTTTTGCGTTGGGCCGGCTGCGGCACCGCCGTCGACTTCCGGCCGAGCTCAGCCGTCCGCCTCACCGACCACCACAGGGGCACGTTGCGGGTGGTGGAGATCGCAGCCATGACCGGGTGGGCGTGGATGAGCGGCGTGTAAAACAGCACGTAGATCACCAACATCTTCATGGCGATGCCCATCAGCAGCACGGCCGGGACCTTCCAGCGCTGCCGGCTGAAGAGGACCGGATGAAGGCCTGCGGATTTGTGCACTGTCGCCGAGGCCCTCACCACTGGCCTGGTCCTGGTCCTGGTCCTGGTCCCGGCCAGTGGTGCCGGTGGCCTGGAGGAAGGGCGCGTTCAAGCGCGCCCGGGTCGATAAGGCCGCCCGGTATCCAATGAGGGGCCGGCTCAGATGCCCCACCACAGCGCTGACTGCGGCGATTGCCTGCCCAAACCTGCACTGATCGCCCTGAACGAGCTGGCCAACGTCGTCCGCCGGGCCGGCTTACCGGACAAGTTCAGCCACTACGGCTCCAAGGGCCCTGATCGTCATGGCCGTCCTGCACTCCTGGTCACCGGGCGTCGAACTGTGGGGGAGGCGAACATGCGGAAAATCTGGTCGCCGCCAACGTCAAAATCTACGGCGGCGGCGTTGCGGAAGACGGCTTCCTCCGCGCCAAGCTCGGGATTCTGGGTGCCTTGTCCGGCACCTACGCGAAACGCGCCAGGTCTTCCCCCAGGCCTAGTCCTGTTGGTCGGGTTGGATCTGGGGGAGTGGTTCCGGGGCCGGAGTGTCCGGTCGCGACAGGGTTTTGTAAATGGTCCAGGCGACTGCGGTGAGTGGTACTGCGAGCAACGCGCCGACGACTCCCGCCAGAGTTGCCCCTGCTGCCAGCGACAGAATGATGACCAGTCCGTGGATGCGTAGGACGCGGCCCATGAAGAGCGGCTGCAGGAGGTGATGTTCGAACTGGTTTGCCGCGACAAGGATGATGAGCACCACGAGGGCCGGTAAGGGGCCGTTCTCGACCAGGGCAACCAGGACAGCGAGGCTTCCGGCGGCCGTCGCTCCGATGATGGGGATAAAGCCGCCGAGGAAGACCACCGCGGCCAGGGGGAAGGCCAGCGGGACCCGCAGGATCAGCAGGCCCGCCAGCACGATTGCGGCGTCAATGGCGGCAACAATGAGGGTTCCGCGGACGTAACCCCCGAGCACGATGATGCTGCGGTCCGCAGCCAGATGCGCGGTGCCCCGATGAGGCTTCGGGAGAAAACCGATGAGGAAGGTCCGGATCTTTTCTCCGTCCTTGAGGAAGAAGAACAAAATCACTGCGGTCAGGATGGTCCCTGCCACGATTTCGCCGGCCGTCCTCAGCCCTGTCAAAGCGTCGGCGCCGAGGCTGCCCCCGGTCAGAAATTTCTGGAACTCATTTCGGGCCGCGTCGATCTGAGTGCTGGATAGCGCTACGGGTCCGGTGGTGATGAATTCCTGGAGCCGGCCGATGCCCGCTTCGGCCCCGGCCGCCAAGGCGCCGGCTTGTTGACGCACGAGGGCGACGATGCCGCCAACGATGCCGGCTCCGACAACCAGGATCATCAGGAATGACGACAGAACCGCCACTGCACGAGGCCAGCCGCGGGCTGCCAGTAATCGCACAACCGGCGCCATCGCTGAGGCCAGGATCAAGGCGATGAGAACTGGTGTTGTCACGAGTGGGACACGAGTCGCAGCCTCCACCAATACCCAGAGCAGTGCGATCAGAGCCAGGGTTTGGATGGCCCGAATGCTCGCCCGGCCCAGCCTGTCCGCCCACATCAAGGCCATTTTGGATGCAACGGTTGGTGGCGTCGGCCGTTCAGGCTGAGATTCCTTGGAGTTTTCAGTTTTGTCCATTAGATATTCCCTTGCTGGTAGGGCCATCGGGCGATGCTCGTCGTCTGCGGTTCTTCAACAGTTCAACTCCGCTGGGGCGAATGAGAACAGTACGATCGCGGTAAGGATCAGGTCGATGTTCGTCCCGATCCATTCGTACCGGCCTAGCCAGAAGCCCAACAGCGTGACGCCAACACCCCACTGAAGCGCACCGAGGGCGTTGATGGCGATGAAGGGCCGGCAGGTCATCCTGGCGACCCCGGCACCGACGGGAAGGAACGTCCTCACTATGGGACCGAAGCGGGCCAGGACAACGGACCGCCGCCCGTACTTTTCGAAGAAGCCGTAATCATTGTCCACGTATTCACTGCGCATTAGAGGCAATTGGGTTGTTGAAGACGGAGGGTCCTGCCTGGCGGCCGATCAGGTAACCTGTCTGGTCGCCGGCGAAGAACACAGCTGCAGCGAGGAGCAGGATGTTGACCTGGATGGTGCGGGTGGCTACAAGGAAGCCGGCGGCGACCAGCGGCGAATCTCCGTGCAGGAAAAAGCCGGCGAGCAGACCGGTTTCAATGAAAAGGAAAGCACACACGATGGCAACCACCCAATGCGCGAAGGCGGGGTTGCGCAGAAACTCAATAGGGTCCAACCACGGCGGCAGAAACCCCATCACGGGCGTGATCGGACGGGCGGGCAGGGTCATTGTGAACGCGAGAGGGTTCATGGCCCCAGAATAAGCCAGTGACCTCCGCCGCTGCTGGAGTCCGGCCGTCGAGACGGTCGAAGGGACCGACGGACCTGGAAAGTCCGTTCCCGGACTAGAAAACGAGGGGCATTGCCCCGATGGAACCCGGTGGAGTCCCGGGCAGGGGCACTCATGGACTGGCTGGCGTCGGGGGGACGGGGCTGTTGTGCCGGCATTGGCTGGCGGGGCCGAAACCCTATGGCCACCCTGGGCCATGGTTAACAGCTGCCCGGCGCCCCTGCCCGTGGCTTTTTTCGTATGATCGGATCGTGACCGACCAGCAGACCGGGACTTAGTTCAGCGGACCAGCGGACGGCGCCGCACCCGGCGGACAGAAGGTGGCATGACTTCATCGTTGTTGGCACTGAACATCGTCGACGGGCCGCTCGTCCTGATGTTTTTCGTCCTCAGTAGTGTGTGCGTGGGTGCACTTCTGGTCCGCGGCCATCACGGACTCTTCTACTGTCCGGGTTTGCCGGTGGAATCGCCGCGGCCGCGGCCGCGGGGGCGGTGCTTCTGCTTGTGTTTGAGCGCCTTTTGCATACTTTCGGCGGTCCTCTTGGGTGGCCGGTCAGGATCTGGATCGTAGCCTTTTGCGCGGGTCTTGGCGTGTGCGGAGCGAACCTGCGAAATTAACGGCTGTGGCGCAAAGTACTGGCTCGCGTCTCGGCGGTCGTTTTCGCTGCGACCGCCGTTCTGGGGGTCAATGCCTACTATGGGCTGCACCGGACGGTGGCGTCTTTTCTCGGAATTTCTCTTGCCCCGGAAATCACTGTGGCTCCCGTCAGTCCGCTCACCGCCAAGCCCCAAGCCCCGCTATGGGAGACCTGGAAACCGCTCGAGGGGCTACCGGCCATTGGCACGACCGCCCAGGTTTCGATTTCGCCGCAGGTTTCCGGATTTTCCTCGCGGCCGGCGGGTCTGTATCTTCCCCCGGCCGCGCAAGCGCCGAACCCGCCCGCTCTTCCGCCGATGGTTCTCATGATTGGACAACCAGGGGACCCGGACCCGCAATATGTCGAGGCGATCTTGAATGACTTCGCCTCCCGCCACAACGGGCTGGCACCCATTGTCATCGTTGCAGACCAACTCGGTGACCCGCTGGTTGACAATCTGTGCCTGGATTCTTCCGTGTATGGACGGCCAGAGACGTTCATCAACCGTGACGTGGTGGACTGGGCACGGACCCACCTGAATATCCTTGACGACCGGAAATTCTGGACTATTGCGGGGTTATTCCCCCGGTGGGCAGTGCGCGATTTACTTCGCTGCCAAATACCCCTCACTCTGGGGAAATGTCCTGGACATTTCCGGGGGAGAATACCCTGGCGCGGAAGAACCAGTTACGAACCTCAGGGAGGTATTCGGGGGAAACCAAGCAGCCTACGATGCCCAGAAGCCGGCAAATATTGTAGGAAAGAGAACTTACCCGGACACGACCGCCATATTTACCGCCTCCACGGACGACGCCGTCTACCTCGAGGCGGCCCGCCACCTCTCGGCTGCGGCTGAAGCTTCGGGAATGACGCTTACTTATTACAGAGTACCTAACGGCGGTCACGTCATCGGCGCGCTGAATGGCGGCCTGGAGAAGGGCTTCGAAGTACTTTATCCCCGGCTCGGACTATCCCGCCCCGGGGTCCCATGATCTGGAGACCGGGTAGCGGCCGGCGCCCCGAGTGTCGGTGTGGACAGAGTCCCGACGCTTCTGGAGGACTCCACACACCCACCACGGTTGCACAGTGGCGTGGTAAACCGCCGCCACTTCAGCTTCGGGCGCTTGACCTAAGAGAAAGGGAAAGCCCCTCGTGAGGGGCTTTCAGCGAACGGGAGGGAAAATTTTTGGCGTGGTCAGCGGTGATGAGCGCCTCCTTCCGGGCCAGCAGCGGCCTAATCGGGTTCAATAGTGAAAGATGCTAATAAAGTCATGTGTTATCTGTCCAGTCAGGTCAGGGCTTTTGTTCGGGCGCCTTCGCGGACTGGGGTCGGAGGTAGGCGCTAGGTGCGTGGGTCGGTAATTGTTTGAGGGTTCCTCAGGTTTGAGCCGTAACGGCCCGAGGCCGGTTTCCTTGTCTTGGAAAGGGGCCGGCCTT
>NZ_JBEPPJ010000020.1:0-81989 GCF_040547265.1 Arthrobacter sp. UYCo732
TTTTGACTGTGGTAAGCCATATTTTCCCCCAAAAGACGGGCATTTCGTGTTTAAAACGCCGGACCCGATCCCAACCTCATCGGTGGATCAAGGCTGAGTCCGGGGAGTTCCCGCCAGCGGGAACTCCCCGGAGAGTTCGGCTAGCGGGGCTTGTAGACGTCGGATCGGTGTTCGATGCGGTGGACGTACAGGATGTGCTCTTCGATGTCGAGCGTGAACAGGACCCTGTAGTCGCCGCGCCGTGCGGTGCGCAGGCCCAGGAGTTCGTTCGAGAGGGGTTTGCTCAGCCGGTGGGGATTTTCCGCCAGTGCGCCGGTTACGAATTCGACGATCGCGGTTGCTGCTTTCTCCGGCAGCCGCCGGAATCCCTTCAGTGCCGGGCTGGTGACCTCGACGTTCCATGGTGCGGGGCCGGTGGAGTCTGCCTCGGTCACCTCGGCGGGAGCCCGAATTCACGGCGCAGGTCTGCGCCGCTAGTCGTGTTTCCGTCCGCGATTTCGCGTCTGGCCTGGTCAAGGTCTTCGCGGATGCCTGGCCGTGAGAGCCAGTGGATGGTTTCCTGCAGTGATTCCAGGTCATCGGCGGACATCAGCACCGCTGCCGGGTGACCGTGCCGGGTGATCTGGATGATCTCGTGCGTCGCGTCTGCTTCCTCAACAAGGGCGGACAGCTTGTCCTTCGCCTCGCTAAGCGGTACCGTTCTCATGCTCAGAACTATAGCCTAATATCAGGCCTTTCAGTAGCCTTACTTTCAGCCGATAATGAAGATTCTGTCAACTATTCACGGAGGTATTGGCGGAGCCCGGGGATTGCGAAGTCGACTTTGCCATAGCCCGCGGACTCAATGAGGCCCGCAGCGATAAGCCTTTTCCGGTACTTGGACACGAGGTTGGGCTTGGCCTTGAGGATGGCGCCGATCTGCCCGGCCGCGGACGGGCCGTCCTGGGCGGTCATCGCGTCCAGGAACTCGCGGTCTTTGTCAGAGATGTCCGAGAGCGCTGACTCAACGACCACCAATGTGTTCCGTCTCTGAGCGGCGCTGATAGCACGGTGAACGCTGCTCTCGTACAGTTTCCACCCTGCCTTGTCGGCTTCGAGCCAGAGGTAGTAGCCCACGAGTTGGATCAGGAAGGGATACCCCTCGGTGGCACCGGCTGCTTTGTCGATGAGGTCGGGGGAGATGCTGATATCTCCCTCGCTGAAGAGATCCCTGTAGGACGCGGTTACTTCTGCGATGGCTGCTTCGTGGAGGTTGATCCTGTCGGCGCGTCGCAGGAAGGTGGCAACGCCTTCGTTGAGGAGGTCGGACACGGCCGATGGCAGGCCTGCGAAGATCAGGCCGATGGGCAGCCCGTCGCGGATGAAGTGTTGGACGTCGGCGGCCAGTTGCGAGATCTCCGTCCTGTCGACGGCATGAATCTCGTCAATGGTGATGACGAGTCCGGTGCCTTGTGCGTCCAGCAGGCGCAGCAGTTCGTTCCCGGTCCGGCGCCAGTCCGCGGCCCGTTCCGGAGGGAGCTGGGTCGTTAACCCGAACCCTGCTGCGGAGAAGGCTGTGATTTTCCGGGCCGGCTGTCCATCCCCGAGTTCGTCGCGGAGGCGAAGCATGTCATCGCCGATCCCGGCAAGGAATCCAGGCGTGGCTGTCCGGGAGATGACGGCCCACCCGTGTGCCCGGGCGATCTCTTCGGCCGCGCTCAACATGACCGTCTTGCCGATGCCCCTGGAGCCCGTGATGATAGTCAAAAGCCCTGGCGCGCCGGAACCTTGCTGCAGGCCGTACTCGAACTCGTCCAACAGCCCTGCCCGTCCGACCAGTACTGGAGGCGTGGCTCCGGCCGTTGGCTTGAAGGGGTTTTGCACGGCATCTCCCGGGTGAAAGTAGGTGAAACTGGTGAAAGTGGTGAAACTTCGTCCACCCTATGCCGGCACCTCACGCTAAGCAAGGCGCGGTGTCCAGCGGTAGCATCGGGCCATGACTCCTGAAGAGAACTGTCTCGAGCACGCGCTGCACGTCGGCGAGGGGCTGACCGGCCCTGAGCTTGGAGCAGTTAGGTTTCGAACCGCGCCTTGAGGATATGACTGAGGACCAGCGGAGCCACCTGGACCCTGATGACCTCGACTGGATGGATTCAATCATTCCGGAGCGGCGCGACAGAAGCCTGCTCCAGGCTAAGCTTCTGGCCGGGGCCATGTGGGAGGCTTCCGTGGTCCTGATAGACCAGCTTTTCGAGGATCTTTCCGGCTTACGGATCCGTGAGCGGATCGATCGACGGGACATCGCCAATACTTTCGTCCTGTCCGGACTGCCACCCAGACACGCGGAGAGATATGACGCACGCTTCGCCCAACAGTTTTGGTTATTGCTGCGGACATGACCGTGGCGCTGATCCGCGGCTGGACACGCCCGTCATGCGTCGCCCAGGAGTTGGCGCAGCGTTGCCTTGTCGACTAAGTCGAAGTCAGCCAGGATCTATACGACCTGGATCTAGCAGACGGCTGGCGGGGCCTGCTTGAACAACACATGCTCGAAGACACGGACAGTGAAATGCTGTACCAGAACCCAATGGACGGCTTCGAAGGCGATATCGCGCTGAACATGCAACTGGGCCTTGCACCGATGAATGTCCAGGACTGGTTCGAGCCATTCAACGACGCCTCCGTCCCGCCGTTCGTGCGCTAATCGACATGCTAACTCCCCCGTCAAACCATCATTTGAAACGCAGATAACGATCTTTCGTCAAGCGAGCGTTCCATGCAGGGGAGAGGCCACGAACGTGTTCCGGGTATGGCCCCAGACCCACGACCTGCAGGTCGGGACCGACCCGGCAGGCAAACCCCTCGCCATCCGCAACCACGGCCAGATCTGGCTGGTCGACCCCGACACCGACTCCCAGCATTGGTACGGACGGGACGCATGGTGGGACACCCGCCGCACAGCCGCCGTCGACAGCGGCGACCTGGTCAGCATCGAATACTGGCGGGTCCAGGTCCGCCAGGGAACTTCCGGCTCCGCCCTCCGGACCTTCACGTTGCGCCGGAACCCGCTCTCCCCGCACTGGCTCCTCGAAAGCATCAGCGACGGCGACGAGACAACCGAAAATTGAACGACCAACCCTTCAACGATCAGACGTGGGCAGGGATTCGGCCAGAATACACGCTGCCAACCCTCGGGCAGGTACGGCGCCGGCTCTCCGAGCTCATGGAAGACCCCGAACCCGTGATGCAGCAGCTCGTCCGCGTCTTCATCGACGACGGCACCTTCTGCCCGGGATTCCAGTTCCTCCCCGGCAACCCCCGGTTCTCCGGTTGGTGCGCGCCTGTGCCTGTGTGGTAGTAGGCTTTCTAGAGTGACACGGGGTGCCCTGGGCAACAGGGCTGAGATAAGACCCGTTGAACCTGATCTAGTTCGTACTAGCGAAGGGATGTTGCGGATGACTGTTCGCCTGACACCTGACCATATCTGCACGATGCTCGCCCGGTTGCGGGAGACAGGGCCATTGGTGCAGTGTCTGACCAACGCGGTTGTGACAAACTTCACCGCGAATGTGCTTCTAGCCGTCGGGGCGGCGCCAGCCATGGCTGATGTCCCCACCGAGGCCGGCCAGTTTGCCCGGATAGCTTCCGGAGTTCTGATCAACGTGGGTACTCCCCACGCGGAGCAACGGGTCGCCATGGTCGAAGCCGCCTCGGCCGCTCAGGAGGCAGGCACTCCCTGGGTTCTTGACCCGGTCGCGGTCGGTGTCCTGCCGGTGCGTACTGCCCTTGCCAGTGAACTGCTCTCTTACGCCCCGACCGCTATCCGGGGCAACGCTTCAGAGGTTATCGCACTGGCTGGGTTGGGGGCAGGTGGCCGTGGTGTTGATGCCGTCGATAGTCCCGAAAGTGCGCTGGCAGCGGCCGGCCGCCTGGCCAGTGTTCACGGTTCCGTCGTGGCCGTTTCCGGGGCCGTTGATCTGATTACTGATGGCATCGATGTGATCCGGATCGGTAACGGCCACCCTTATCTGACCCTGGTCACCGGGGGTGGCTGTGCACTGGGTGCGGTCACCGCAGCTTTTTTGGCTGTGGATGGCGACCGTCTGGCAGCGACGGCTGCAGCCACCGCGGTGTATACCGTCGCTGCCGAAATCGCCGCTGACGGCGCCCGCGGCCCGGGCAGTTTCGCGGTCGCGTTCCTGGATGCGCTGGAGTCTGTGGATGCCGAAATAATCCGGTCCAGAGTGGCTATCTCATGACGGGCGCCGGCAGGGCTGGCTTCACCCCGGGGATTTATCTGATCACTGATGATAAGTTGTGCGGGGAACGCGGAGTGGTGGAGTCGGTCAGCGCCGCCGTTGCCGGAGGCGTGCGAATGGTACAGATCCGGGAAAAAACGGCCAGCGCCGCCCGGTTCTACGATCTGGTGATGCGTACCGCGGATGCCGTCGGTGACCGGGCCACGGTGTTGGTGGATGACCGGGTGGATGTTTTTCTCGCCGCCCGGGCGGGCGGTGCGGCTGTCCACGGCGTCCATATCGGTCAAAGCGATCTTCCGGCACCCCAGGTCCGGGCAATTGTTGGCCAGGACGCGTTGATCGGGCTGAGCGCCAACACGGCCGAACATCTCGCGCAGCTGCACGCCCTGCCTTCAGGGACGGTGGACTATCTGGGCGTGGGCGTGATCCGTCCGACGTCGACCAAGCCGGACCATCCGGCGCCCTTGGGCATCGAGGGGTTCGCCGCTATCGCTGCCGCTACGCTGCTGCCCTGCGTCGCAATCGGCGGCATAACCCCGGCCGATGTCAGTGCATTGAGGCGCGCCGGAGCGGCCGGCATCGCCGTGGTCTCAGCCATCTGTGCCGCCGAAAACCCTGCCCGCAGCGCCAAAGAGTTTCTCAAGGAATGGACCCACTGAACACCGCAACCGCCTACATACCCCGCCCAGCCATCTCTCCATTTCCGGTTCCGGCGCCGCTCCTAAATCGCGGCACCGCGCGGTCGGATAATCCCGGCAAAACCGGCCCACCATCTATCCGGCACCAGCAAACGCTCCGCATACGCGGGGATAAGGACTTCTCGTGAACAAACGACGACGCTTACTCGTGGGCGCAGCCAGCGCCCTCACCCTTACCGCCATGGCAGCCCTGTCAGCCTGCGCCGGTGCGGGAGAAAATTCCACTCCGGCTTCTTCCGGGACCACGCCCATTACCTTCGCCCTGGACTGGACGCCCAACACGAACCACACCGGGCTGTACGTGGCGCTCAACAAAGGCTATTTCGCCGCCGCCGGACTCGACGTTCAGGTACTGCCCTACAGCCAGTCCTCCACCGACACCCTCATCAACTCGGGTGCGGCGGACTTCGGAATCAGCTTCCAAAACACGGCGACGTTCGCCGCAGCAGCGGGGGTGGCCAACACCTCGGTCATGTCGGTGCTCCAGCACGATGCCACAGCCATCGGCGTCCTGGCCAGCCGGAAGGACATTGCCAGCCCTAAAGACCTCGATGGTAAAACCTTCGGCACGGCCGGGCCCAGTGCCACGTTCCCTACCGAAGCCGCAGATGCCATCAGGAACGCCGGCGGAACAGGCAACTTCGGTCGCGTCACCCTGGGCACGTCCGCCTACGAAGCCCTGTACGCCGGCAAGGTCGACTTCACCTCAGCCTTCAAGACCTGGGAAGGCATCGACGCCTCCCTCCGCGGCACTCCGATGAAGTTTTTCAACCTGCATGACTACGGCGTGCCGGACCAGTATTCGGTGATCATTGAAGGCAACCGGGAATGGATCAAGGGACACCCGGACGTGACCAAAAAGTTCGTCCAGGCCCTCCAAAAGGGATACCAATATGCCGCAGCCGACCCCGACGCTGCCGCGAAAATACTTGTTGACGCCAACCCCGGTATCTTCGCCAACGACCAGCTGGTCTACAAGAGCCAGGAAGAACTGAGTGCTTCCTACCTGAAGGACGCCAACGGCCAGGTCGGCACTCAAACAGCGGATCAGTGGAAGCAGCTGGCGGATTTCCTCTACAAGAACGCCCTGCTGGCCGATGAAAGCGGCAAACCCCTCTCCAAACCCCTTGACACCATGGCGTTGTTCACCGATGAGTATCTGGCCGGCAAATAGCTCCCGCGCCCTCCCCTGTCCCGGACGCGGGCCGCGGGACCGTAACGGCAGAAAGGCAACGCTGTGAGTGGGGGTCCGGGAGACGGAGCGGGGTGTGGGGGAAAAGCGGGCCGCTCCCGGAAAACGGGGTCTCCCCGCCGGTTCAGGACGCTCACCACCGCTGTGCCCCCGGCCGTGATTGTCCTCGCTCTCCTGGCAACCTGGCAGGGCGCAGTCGCTGCCGGCGGCCTGAAACCAACTGTGCTTCCATCTCCGCAACGGATCGTGGAGCAAGGCTGGTTGGCGCGCGAGATCATCTGGGCCAACACGGTGCCGACGCTGCAGGAAACCTTTCTTGGTTTCGCCGTCTCCCTGACCCTGGCCTGGGTCCTTGCCGTCGTCATCGACTTCTCACCGTGGCTTCGCCGGGCCCTGATGCCCCTGCTGGTGGCATCCCAGACCATACCGATCATCGCGATTGCCCCGCTGATGATCATCTGGTTCGGCTTCGGTCTGATGCCAAAGATCATGGTCATCGCTTTGGTCACGTTCTTTCCGGTGACCGTCGGCCTGATCGACGGCTTCAACCTCACCGACCGTGACGCGGGCAATCTGCTGCGCAGCATGGGCGCCAACCGGTGGAAGCAATTCGTCTATGTACGCCTTCCATCGGCTCTTCCTTCCTTCTTCACCGCCCTGCGGATCGGCATTGCCTACGCTGTTACGGGCGCCATTTTCGCCGAGTACATTGGCTCGCGGGAAGGGCTGGGTATCTACATGGCCACGATGAAAAACTCGTTCCGCACCGACCTCGTACTGGCAGCAGTCGCAGTCACCGCCTTCCTTAGTGTGGGCCTGTTCCTGCTGACCTACGCCGCCGAGCGGCTGATCATCCCCTGGCACTCCAAGGAACGCAGGAACCGCCATGTCTGAACCCACCGCTGCCGCACCCAGGGTCGAAGTACGTGCAATTAACAAATCCTTCGAGCTGGGCCACGGACAATCCCGTCCTGTCATCAACAACGTCAATTTCTCCGCACAACAAGGAGAATTCCTTGCCATCATCGGTCCCAGCGGATGCGGAAAGAGCACCCTTTTCAACATCATGGCCGGCCTGGAAAAACCCCGCGACGGCGAAATCCTCATCGATGGGCGCTCCGTCACCGGGGAACGTGAACACTTTGCCTACATGCCGCAAAAAGACCTCCTCTTTCCCTGGCGCACTATCCTTCAGAACACCGCTCTGGGCCTGGAAGTCTGCGGCGGAAGCAAAAAGACCGCGCGGGCACGTGCCGCCAGCCTCTTCCCGGCCTTCGGGCTGGCCGGTTTTGAGAACTCGCATCCCTTCGAGCTCTCCGGAGGAATGCGGCAAAGGGCCGCCCTGCTGCGCACGGTCGTCCAGGACCGTGACGTCCTATTACTGGATGAGCCCTTCGGCGCCCTCGATTCCCTCACCCGCACCGACATGCAGGCGTGGCTTCAAGATGTCTGGTCCCACAACTCCTGGACCGCGGTCCTGATCACCCACGACATCCGTGAAGCGATCTACCTGGCCGACCGGGTCGTCGTACTCAGCCCCCGGCCCGCCTCCGTGCGCCTAAACCTCCCCATCGACCTGCCCAGACCACGTCAACTGTCGATGATGGCATCGGCCCGGTTCGCCCACTACGAACTGCAACTCCTCGAAACCCTTCACCGGCCCGGCAACCTCAACGACACCACGGATGCTGCCCACGGAAGGCCTCGGGCCTGAAAGCACAAAGCCCGAGAGGACTCCAGGGAGGAGGGACGTTCCTGACGGAAGGCTATCCAATACGCCCGCTTGGAGCCCCTTGTCGTCAGGGGAACCAGCTTGTGGCAACCCTGTCGCGGACGGTATCGGATGATCGGAACCGCCGCCATGCCGTAGTGGCGCTTTTACGCAGGGGCGCCGACAGCCGGGCGGTCCAGCCCGAGATGCCCGCGCAGCGTCGAGGCGGTGTAGCGGGTGCGGAAGAGTCCTCGGCGCTGGAGGACAGGGACGACGTCATCGACGAACTCGTCCAGGGAGTCGGGCAGCAGCGGGGGCATCAGGTTGAACCCGTCAGCGCCCCCGGAGCGGAACCAGAGCTCCATCTGGTCAGCGATCTGCTCCGGCGTGCCGACCATTGTGCAGTGGCCCCCTCCTGCGGCCAGGCGCCCAAGTAACTGCCGCACGGTGGGACGTTCGGTTTCAATAATGCGCAATATGGTGGCATAACGGCCCTGCGGCCCAGTAAATTCTGCCGCCGACGGCAGGGACGGCACGGGGGCGTCCAGCTCCCAGCCTGTACAGTCCTGCTGCACGAACGTGCCCAGCCGTGTCAGGGATTCTCCGGTGGGCAGCAGCGTATCCCCCCGGTCCTGTTTGGCCCGGGCTTCGGCCTCGGTGGAGCCCACATACGTCACCAATCCGGGCATGATCGCTACCTTCCCCGGATTACGCCCGGCCGCAGCGATCCGCTGTTTCATATCCGCATAGTAGGCCTGGGCGCTGGGAAGATCGTAGGCAACGGCGTAAATCCCTTCCGCGTACCGGGCGGCAAGATCCCGGCCGGCCCCGGAAGCACCGGCCTGGAACAGCACGGGGCGTCCCTGTGGGCCCCGGGGCACGTTTAAGGGCCCCTCCACCCGGAAGTGGTCGCCCTCATGATGCAACGGCCTGACCAGGGCCGGATCGGCATAGAACCGGGCTCTGTCCCGAACCAGCGCATCATCAGCCCATGAGTCCCACAACCCCAGCGCTACCTCAATGAACTCTGCGGCGCGGCCATAGCGCTGCGCGTGGTCGGGCATCGCTTCCAGACCATGATTGCGGGCTTCAGCATCGAACATGGACGTGACCACGTTCGCCCCGATACGTCCGGCACTGATGTGATCCAGGGAGGCGAGCATCCGGGCGGCATGAAAAGGGGAATAAAAGGTGGCCGAGACGGTGCTGATAAGCCCGATGTTTTCCGTTGCCCGGGCCATGGCCGCCAGCGCGGTCAACGGTTCCAGAAACCATCTCGGACCGGCGCCGACGTCACCGGCGGACTGCCCGTCGGCGAAGAACACGGCATCGAAAAGGCCGCGTTCGGCGCTTTGTGCGAGCCGCTCATAGTAACCAATCTCTCCGAGCTGCTCCAGCGGCGATCCGGGCCGCCGCCAGGCAGCACCGTGGTGGCCGGCTCCCAGCAGGAAAGCGTTCAGATGCAGTTGCCGTTTCCCGTTCATCGCGAGGCCGCCTAGTCCATGACCAGTCCGCCGTCGACCACCAGGTTCTGCCCGGTAACCGACCGCGCCCAGGGCGAGGCGAAAAACAAGATGGCATCGGCGAACTCGGCCGGGGTGGTGACCTTACCCAGGGGGGTCGAAGCGGCAATGTAGTCAAAGACCTCCTCCGGCGTTGCGGCGCTGGCATCGGTGGTGCGCAGCAGGCCGCCGGAGACCATGTTCACGGCAATATTGTGCTGCCCCAGATCCTTGGCCATGGTGCGGGTCAATGACAGCAGGGCGGCCTTGGCCGCGGTGTAGTCGTGGTACGGGACCACCGGGTTCTGGAACAGATTGGTCCCGACGTTGATGATGCGCCCAAACCCGTGGCCACGCATCCCCTCCCAAGCCTGCTGGGTCGTGTTCAAAGCCCCCCGGACACTGCCGCCGAATTGTGCCTCAAAATCCGCCCATGAAATATCCCCGGCGCCGGAGCGGGCATCGCCGTTAAACGAGAAATCGGCCAGCGCATTATTGACCACAGTGGTGACGGCGGAACCGAAATGGGCCCGGGCCTGCTCCAGCATCACCGACACCTGACCGGAGTCGGTGACGTCAGCCTGCAGTGCAACAGCGTGCTCAGGGCCATAACCGGCGGCCAGTTCCCCGGCGGCTTCGGCGCTGCGGCGATAATTGATGACCACCCGCGCCCCCCGGGCCGCGAACGCCTGCACAATATTGCTGCCCAGACCGCGGCCACCGCCGGTCACAAGAACGATTTGTTTTGCCAGTTCCATCAGTTTCTTCACCTTCGGATAAGGCGAAAGGATGCGATCCGGGCGCCAGGACCGTGCGAACCGTTGCAGGACATCCCTTCGCTAGTGTCAACTAGATCAGGTTCAACGGGTGTCATCTCAGCCGGGCCAACAAGCCGCCCGGCACCCCGTGTCACTGGGACCGATTATACCCACCCCCGGCCAAACCAGCGCCCTCACCTGCCCGTGCTGCCGCCGTGCCCTGCCCGACCTGATTCCCAAACGGCTGTCGTGCCGGACACCACGGCGCGACCGCCGGGCCTCCCGTACCTGCGGGCACCGGTCTCCCCCGGGTGGACCGGACGGCCCTTAAAACCACCAAAATAGACACCTCCAATGTCCGCATCAACCTACAGCGCCCCCTCAGAGGTGCAACGTTGGTGCGGCAGCGTCGGAACCGTCAGAGCCCGGTACCCCGGGGAAGGCCCCGGGACCGGGTGCTCACCCGGGACAGGAACGGTTGGGTTCCATAACTGGTGAAAATGATGGATCGGACCTGCGCCTGAACCGACCTGCAGTTCCCAGGCATGAAGCAGACTGTCCTGCAGCCACGCTTTGGTCACCGTCAAGGCCTCTGTCCAATCACCAAAGCGCACCTGCAGGGTCGCCATGGCGGAGGACATGGAGCATCCCGTCCCATGAGTATTGGCCGTCTCCACCCGCCGGGCAGTGACCCTCGTAAAACTCCCGGTTCCCGGCCAGCCGTCAGGCAGCATGCGGGGTTGAATGCCGCCGGCTGCCACCGGATCTTCACCGGTCACGGCGTGAGCGGAACGAGCGCCAGCCGGCCCGAACTGGACAAGATGCGGGATCACCTGCGGGACGGTGACGAGGTGGTGGTCTGGAAGCTGGACCAAGCTGGGGGCGCAACACCCGTACCGCTACCTCAGCATAGGAAGCAACGAACTGGTCTGATGAGGACCAAATGCGACGCCACAGACGGCTGAAATGGGTGCGTGGCCCGCGATTTACGTTTCTGCGGGGCACTCTTGCCGGACACCCGCGATGATGATGGCCGCGGCCACGGAAAAGCACTGAGCACTGAGCTGGACCGCCACGTTGCGCTGACAGAACGACGCCAGATATCGCTGCCATTCACAATGCAAAGGAATCGGATGGCGTGTCGTATTTATTTCGAGGCCGCTGACCGGCCGTCTCAGTTCCTTGAAACCGGAACACTCCTGATGGGACAATCCCCCACAGTCGCCCATCACACTGTCAACATTCGGCACAGTGCGCGGATGAATATTCGTGGCGGTGTTCTGTGATCGCTCGGTGTCGCCGCCCAGGCTTTGCGCCGTCTTGAATCCGCCCGTTTCAAGACACAGAGGTTTCGAGACACCGCGTCGGATCAGGAGAAGGAATCGACCGCCCGCACGGGAACCGACTGTGAGAATGTCACTGTCAATTGAGCCTAGTGGGCGGAAACCGCGCCCTGGCCGGGGACCACCCCCAGAGCGTTGACAACCTACCGTGACGCCGTTAGCTTTCCTGTTACGAAGTCGTCTTCGTGATCTCGGATCGGGAGTGCCGTCTTGGCTATTGAACTGTCAAGCCCCGGGTTTGGTGGAGGGTTTGTTAGACCCGTTCCATCGTTTTGATGGTGGGCAGATTGGTTACGTCCCGTGGAGTGGTGTAGTTCCCGGCTTCTGAGCATCGGATTTCCGACGTGAAGAGCCATCGTGCGATGGTCAGTGAGTACCGATCAAAGAACTCACAAAGGACACAAACACACGATGGCTCCAGACCAGTCTGCCCTGCTCGACCTTCTTGGACAACTGAAACTCACCGATGTCTCCGACCGGATCCGCACCGCGACCGAAACGCTGTACCAGCAGCTCATCGAGGCCGAGGCGACCGCGTTCATCGGCGCCGCCCCGTTCCAACGCTCCGAGGCACGCACCACCCAACGCAACGGGTCCCGGCCCAGGACGTTGACGACCACCGCCGGGGACCTGAACCTGAAGATCCCCAAGCTTCGGAACGGGTCGTTTTTCCCGGCCCTGCTCGAGCGGCGCCGCCGCGTGGACCAGGCCCTGTACGCGGTCGTGATGGAGGCCTACCTGCACGGGGTCTCCACCCGCAAGGTCGACGATCTGGTCAAGGCGCTCGGGGCCGACACCGGGATTTCCAAGTCCGAAGTTTCCCGGATCTGCGAGGACCTGGACCATGAGGTCGGTGCGTTCCGGGACCGGGACCTCTCCGCCATGGACTACCCGTACGTGTTCCTGGACGCAACCTACTGCAAGGCCCGCGTCGGGCACCGTGTGGTGTCCCAGGCGGTCGTGGTCGCCTTCGGCGTGGCCGCGGACGGGCGGCGGGAAGTCCTGGGCTTCGACGTCGGCGACAGCGAGAACGAGGGATTCTGGACCGCGTTCCTGCGGTCGCTGAAGGCCCGCGGGCTGGACGGGGTGCAGTTGGTGATCTCCGACGCCCACAGCGGCCTGAAGAAAGCCATCGGGACGGTATTCCAGGGCACGGCATGGCAGCGCTGCCGGTCCACTTCATGCGTAACGTGCTCTCGACCGTGCCGAAGGGGTCCCAGGAGATGGTCGCCTCGATCATCCGCACCGCCTTCGCCCAGCCCGATACCGGGCACGTGAACACCCAGTTCGATGAGGTGACCCGGATGCTGCACAAATCGCATCCGAAGGTCGCCGCGATGCTCGGCGACGCCCGCGACGACGTCCTCGCATTCGCCGGGTTCCCGGCCAGGCACTGGCGCCAGATCTGGTCCACGAATCCCATGGAGCGGGTCAATAAAGAGATCAAAAGACGAACCGACGTCGTCGGGGTCTTCCCCAACCCGGCAGCGCTCCTGCGGCTCGCCGGCGCGGTTCTCGTCGAGCAACATGACGAGTGGGAAGCCGGAGACCGCCGCTACCTCTCCGAGGCCTCCATGGCCGAACTCAAGGCCATGAATACGGCACCCGCCGAACCCGTAGAGGAGGCGATTTTGCTCCCCGAACTCACTGCAGCATAATCAGAGAACTGACCCGCACGGTGTCGAGGCAAACTCCACCACTCAGCGGGACGTAACCGGCAGATTTGAGCAGAAAATGGTTTCGGCTTCTACCGGCGGTATATAGCCGATCTCGCCGTGGAGACCCTGCAAGTGATGACCCTAGTGCCTTGCGCGCACCGTGGTGATGGACTCGTTCAACATCGTCCGTCCCACCGGCGATCCCCTGGACAGGTGAAGGCAGCAGACGAGTGGAAACAGCAGTAAGGGTTTAGGACTTGTCGCCGCTGATGAGCACGACCCTCGCGGGTAGAGACTCGCCCGCGAAACTGCCCGGAGCATCCGCGAGCCCCGAACGCTACACTTCAGGTCGTCTCTCAACCCCAGGGTTGCAAGACTGGTCATCGACACATTTCGATGCCTGTGGATTTGACCGCTTTGTGGCGGCCTTTTTTGATCGTTCCATGTCGCTAGTTGCCGATGACAAGGATGCTTGCGGCGGCTTCGACGACGTCGTCGTCAGTGATGGTCTCGAGTTGATTGATTTTGAGTACTCTCTGGATTTGAGGGAAGAGGCGTTCGAGGAGTCGGAAGTTGCCGCGGGTGATTCGTTCGATTGCGGCGATGGCTTGGGCATCGGTGAAATCGTCAGGGTCCAGGGTGTGGTTGAGGCGTTTCCAGTGTCGGTCCAGGACAAAGAGGAGTTCATCCCGCCCAAGGGCAAGGTATCGGTGCGAGAAGCCCAGGCGGCTGTAGAGCTGCGGGTAGTGGCGGAAGCGTTGGTCGATGCCTGGCATGCCGATCAGAATGATCGCGATTTGGGTGCGGTCGTGTTTGTCTCTGAGGAGTTCCAGGGCCGTTGGCGTGAGTCGTTCGGCCTCGTCGATGATCAGAAGTTCGACCCATTTGTTGGTATTGCCGACATGGACTCCGGTGATCTTGCCGATGAGGCGTTGGTGTTCGTCTGCGCAGATGCCGATTCTGATTTGCAAGTGGTCGATCTCGTGCATGAGGTCCTTTGGTCTGGGGAGCACTTCAGGTGTGTAGAAGACGGTGCGGGAGCGGTTGGCGAGGGCGTAGTGCTTGGCGTCGTGGTCGCCCCGCGGGCCCCATTCTGTGATGTAGGGCTCGAGAGCGTCCCAGTTCGCGTACCGACGTGCTGATTGGGTCTTGCCCACGCCGGCGTCACCATGGCAGATGCCGATGGTCTGCTCCTTGCGGACGGCGTTGGCGAATTCGGTGAAGCGCCGGTGCTCTTTGGTGATGATGAAGTCCTTGTTCATGGTTCGTCCTCTTCGTAGGTGCGCAACCGACGCCGGCGCGGTGCTGGACTGCTCTGCCGGGGTTCCTCGCGGTCAGCGAGAGCCGGTATGCGTTCGTTGATGGCGCGGCGCAGCTCGCGTCGGCGGGCTCTACGCGCGGCTTCAATGTCGCGGAGGCTGAGGCGGAGATTGGGGTGGGCTTCATCGATGGCGACGCATACGAAGGTGTCGTTCTCGTAGACCCGGATTTCGGAGACGTCTCGGGAGTCGTAGCGGATGGTCACGGTGTGCCCGACGAAGGGAGCGAGAGTGGGCGCGAGATACCGCTGGCCCTGGAAATGGATGCCGTCGCGTTGCACGGTTCGGTTTTTGGGAACGGTCAGAAGGAGCCCGTCGAGTTCGTCCAAGCTCTCGGGCATCCGTGGCAGCCAACCGTCAGCGATCCATGCGTCCCGGGGTGAGGTGCCAATCTCGCGGTGGGTTCGGGCGTTGTAGTCAGCGATGAAACTACCAATGGCTTGGTCCAAGCCGGGGAGGTCGAGCTTCGGTAGGAGTTTGCCCGGTCCGAGTTGCCCGGGGAGCGTAGAGAGTAATTCCGTGTTGACGGTTCCGAAGAAGCGCTCGATCTTTCCCCTGCCTTGGGGCCTGGCCACCGTTGAGTGGATGATGCGGATATGAAGTGCGACGGCTGTGCGTTCAAGGTGGTGGCTGGTGAAATCTGACCCGTGATCCACGTGCAGGATGTCGGGAATGCCGCACATCGCCCAACTCGGGTCGCTCTTGCGCCAGATCGCTTGCCGGAGTGCGAGGGCTGTGTTCAGGGCCGAAGGCGCGCCGGTGAAGACCATGTAGCCGCAAAGGGCCCGGGAATAGTCATCAATCACCGTCGTTAGCCAGGGTCGTTCGGGTTTTCCATTGCCCCGCTGATAAGGATGTCGAGTTCAGTGTGATCTGCCTGCCAGATCCGGTTCGGGCGGTCGGCCCCCGCCGACGCAGCACCAGTTCGTGTCGGTCCCGATACGACGAGGGGCCTTCGAGGGCGAGCGCGACGAGGGCAGGGTCGAGAGCTTGGACATTGTCACGGACGGTGGCGTAACTGGGTGCCCGGTTGCCCCGTTGGTGTGCTACTGCGGCGGTGAGTCGGTGCAGGGTAGCCATGCTCGGGCGGGGCTTCGTCAGCGCGAGGCCTTCGATGAAGGTGACCATCGCTGAGTCTGTGCGCCGGGTGCCCGTGTTGGCCCGTGGTTGAGGGTCGAGGGCGCCGGCGCCCCCGGCGCGATAGAGCTGATGCCAGCGTTGAAGTGTGCGAGGACTGACGCCCATCTCGAGGGCGAGGGTCGCAAGCGGAATCCGGTCCTCAACGTGAAGTCGAAGAACCTGCCAACGCTCATCGCCGTCCAGGAGTGCCTACACCTTGTGGCCCTGGCGTGCAGCGAGGGCTTGCTGGTGGCGGTAGAGCGTTGCCCGGCTCCAGCCCACGAGGCGGGCCGCGTCTTCAGCGGTGCGCCCCTTCGCGCGGGCGTCCTGGGCAATGGCCAGCTTGTCCGCGATGACCAGTGGATCGGACGCTGGCCGGCCAAAGCGTGTGCCGCTCTGCCTTGCCGCCGCGATGCCGGCGTTGACTCGCTCAATGATGAGTTCGCGTTCGTATTCAGCGAGAGTGGCGAGCATATTCAGCATCAGCCGGCCTGTGGAAGTGGCAGGGTCGATACCGTCCGAAATGGAACGGACATGAACACCGCGCTCACGCAGCACGTTCACCGTGTTCAGGACATCGACCAGGGACCGGCCCAAACGGTCCACCCGCCACACAACCACAGTGTCTCCAGGCTCGGCGTAAGCGAGCAACCTCTTCATTCCGGGCCGCTCAATTGCGGTCCGGCTTCCGGAGGTGACATCGGCGAACACATCGCGTTTTTGAACCCCGGCCGCGACCAGCGCATCGAGCTGCAGCTGAGCGTCCTGACTCGATGTACTCACGCGCGTGTATCCGAGATGTCTCACCTGGCCATTTTGCCTCATAAAGTCCGGGAGTGGAGTGACTCAAGACAGTTTTCGTCGAGACGAGTTCCTGAGACACGGGAAGGGCCGAAACGGTGCAGGCTGTGAATCTCAGCGATAAATGGCGGTCTTTTCGCAGCGTTATTTGTCACCCCGCGGCCCGCAAGGGGATCGGTTTGCGGGCCTTAGGCATGCACTGGAAATAGAGTCATTGGATGCTAACGCCACAACCGACTGATCGATTGCAGTTCCGTGAGATGACTGATGCCGACCTCGACAACATGACCGCGTTGCTCGGAGACCCCGAGGTGATGCGCTTCTACCCTGCACCCAAGTCTCAGGGAGAAGCAGCAAGCTGGATTCATTGGAACCTGGAGAACTACGCGGAGCACGGGTACGGCCTGTGGATTATCGAGACGCATGACGGAGAGTTCATAGGCGACTGCGGGCTGACCTGGCAGCAAGTGAACGGCGCGCAGAAGCTTGAGGTCGGGTACCACGTGAGTTCCGACCTGCACGGCCAGGGGTACGCGACGGAAGCAGCCACTGCTTGTCGCGACTACGCCCGAGAACATATTGAAGCCACCGAACTGATAGCTATCATCCATCCGGATAACCGAGCTTCTGAGCGGGTAGCTGAGAAAGTGGGAATGCACCGCGTAGCTGATGATCGAGACGGGAACATCCCCGTCCGAACAGTGCTGAGCATGCAGCTGTAGACACGTCCCAGGCCGCCCGCTGGAGGATCCTTTACCGGGCGGTGAAGGTAAAGATGGTCACAGGGGACGCCGCGGCTCCTTGTGCCTGGTAGAAGTCGAGAGCGTGTTTGTCTTCGTTGTCGGCTGGCACAAATACCTCGCCGAAGCCTGCTGCGGCTGCGGCGTCGCGTAGTTCGAGAACCAGCCTGCTTCCAACGCCCTGTCTCTGGTGATCCTGGCGCACTGCAAGGTCATAGATGAATACCTCTGACGATGGGGATCGCGTCATGGGCAGAGTGTGGGCGGTGATGCCGCCAACAATGTCGTCACCGGCGAATGCGGCGATGGCCCAAAACGAATCTCGATCGAGAAGCCAAAGAAGATAGTCGTCGGTGAGCGGCTCGGCATCCTCTGCCAATACAGCAGCCATCATCGCGAACATGTCACGCGCCACTGTCAGATCGCCTCGGACGAGCCGCTTCGTCCAGAGAGTAGTCACTTTTCAATCGTGGCATGCCCGATCCGCACGAACAATGCCGTCCGCAACAGAAACTTGGGTTCGAATCGCCACTCTGGATTAGGTCCGTCAGGGGGGACCCATCAAACACACCTGGCGCTGCCCAGTGTTGTTGTTTTCCTACGAAAAACGCAGCCTCATCATCACCGCCAACTTGGAGTTCTCCCGCTGGGGAACCGTGTTGGGGGACGACAACATGGGCCGCCGCGGCCATCATCGATCGGCTGGTCCACCACGGACGGCTCCTGCAGTTCCGCGGGGAGTCCTACAGAGTCAAAAATGCCCTGATGAAATAGGCACACCGCCGCAATGGCAGGAAACCGAGCCCACGTGGCCTGATTCTTAGCGCCGAAATGGCCGACTTAAAGTTGACGAAACACACTAATCTCCCGGGGCATGATGTCGGGGGTCTGAGGATCGGTCCGGAACTTCACGCTAACCTCGCCCTTTCATGAGGAGCGGAGTCCAGGGGCGTGTTTTAAAGGAAGAAGGTGCCTCTGAGGGGGGATTCTGTCGATCGAAGCAACACCTATTTCAAGGTGATTCATATTGTATTTGGCTTCGACGTTTCTAGCAGGTATAGGATTTAAGGCCTCGATTAGTCTAGGAAATGGTCTCAAAACCCTCCTCCCGCCCGTGCGTCCGGCATCGGCAAAGAGAGACCGGTTACCGGCCCGTTTGCCGTGAATATCCTGAATTGCCATGAATCATGGGTAGGGCCGCGTCGTTTCACCAACAACGGCGGCGGAAACACCAGTTCACGTAAGGTAACGGGACGTCGCATTCGGTGCTGTCCCGGTTCTGGTCTACTTCACGGCGATGAGCTCGACCAGCCGGATGTTGGGATCCTTGGCCAGGAGGCTCGGGCCGTGTTCGCCGAGCGCCGCCGGGATGGCACCGTTGAGATGCTCCTGTCGCGCTTCCTCGGTCTCGAAGGTGTCGAAGATGCCGAAGGTGTTTTCGTCGACGCGGAAGGCGTACCAGGTCTTAGTGCCCGGCTCGGTGGCCACGATGTCACGGCTGCCGCTGAGGAAGTCCCAGACGTCCTGCTCCTTGCCTGGCTTGGCCTCGACCAGTGCCAGTACTCCAAAGTTAAGCGCCATTGCAGTCTCCTCAATAACATCAGCGGAATCGGCCGCCTGCGGGCCTATTCCAGAGTCTAGGAACATGCCCGGACCAGAACAAGGCTGTGCCGGAACGAGGGGGTTGAGGACCAATGCTCGCGTAAGTCACGATAAGCATCTTGTCGAGAAACGAGGGATTGCCGACACCTGTCCTCAAAGAGCGAATTACAGCGAAATCCACGTCGATAAGCCGTGTTGGGAAACAACGACGGAAAACCCTGGACGCAACAGAACCGACATCCTCAACTCAGGAACAAAATTGCCGCCAAATCAAGGAAGACCAATCACTAACGTGACTTTCCCGAGCATTGGTCCTCACGCCCCGAATCCGCCGCGCCGGCCAGGCCAGGATCCACGCCTGGCTGAAGAAACAGGGTGCCCGCTCCTCGGCCGCTGTCGCCACAGCCGCCGTCGAGGCCGCGGAGTCCCAGCACACCATCGTTCCGGCCCAGCACATGGGGGAGTCGATCGTCGCCGCTCTCGCGCGGGAGGTCCTCACCCTGAACGAGGAACTGGCAGAGCTGGACGCGCTGATCGGTCAGAAAGTCGCCGAGCACCGGCACACCCGGATCCTGCTGAGCATGCCAGGCTTCGGTCCCGTCCTCGCCGCGGAGTTCCTTGGCGCCACCGGCGGAGACCTGACAGTCTTTGAAACCGCGGACCGGTTTGCCGGGGTCGCCGGACTCGCCCCGCACCCAGGGACTCGGGCAGGATCACCGGTAATCACCACCGGCCCCGGCGCTACGACCGCAGACTCCTCCGGGTGTTCTACCTCTCCGGGCTTTCGGCGCTGAAGAGCTGTCCCGCCTCCCGGGCCTACTACGACCGCAAACGAGTCGAAGGTAAAACCCATATCCAGGCCATGTTCTTCCTGTCCCGGCGCCGCCTGAACGTCCTCTGGGCCATGCTCCGCGACGGGACCACCTACACTCCAGTCCCGGCGACAAGTGCACTGTCGTGTCCCTGATGGCATCAACGTCCCCGCACGGTTGCTTTCCGGCGTCTGCCGTTTTCCGGCAGCGACGACCGCGGCGCAGCCCATAGGACGTCCTTGTGTGGGGGTTCCGGGCTATGCGTCGAATGGGAAGGTCAGGAACGAGTGCAGTCCCTGCGCGAGGTACGTTGATGCCCCGGTGCTCTGGAGGTCCTCGTCCGCGGTGGTGTCGGTGCTCTGTTGGGTGAGCCAGCGGGTGAGTTTGGTGGCGCAGGCGGGGTGGTCGGTAAATCCTGCGTGTTGTTTTCTGGTGCCAACCCATGGCCCGGCCTCGGTGCAGGGCGCATTGTTCAGGACAGGGGTTAACAGGCATTCTTCGAGGGTGCCGGGGTGGGGGGAACCGCGGCGGGCGAATTGCCAGTGGTAGGCCAGCGCCCGGAGCATGGTGTGGATAGTTTTCTCACCCCGGGACGGCGGAGGTCCCGCGCCCAGCCGGGAATCGCGGCAGCTTCCATGGGCCGGGCGAGATGGTAGCCCTGGCCATACGGAATGCCCAGGATAGTCGCTGCTTCGGTGATGGCTGCGTTTTCGAGGCCTGCGGTGAACGGGGACCGGAAGTACGCTTACTATTCCATCGCGGGAATGCTACCGTGAACTTCCACCCGCAGGCGGATCTTGGAGACGACGATGAGCGTGAATGAGGCAGGGAAAGAGCCCCGCGGCGACGATTCCACCAGTGACCGGAAGCTGACAGGCCCTGCTGGCCTTGGCCGGGATGGCACCATTCCCGGCTCACCGGATGGTGTGGGACTCGGTGCGGGCACGGAGCCGAACACCTTCGAGCCGGAAGAGGATCCGGACGCAACCGCCGAAGCGGCCGAGGACATCGAAGATACCCGCTGAGGAGACCTCCGATGCCTCCGGGCCGTGACCCGGGTCGACCGCTGGTGTTGGTGGTCTCATCAAAGACCGCGTCGGTGTATTCGATGGTTTTCCATGCCGTCTCCGGGATCCCGGCGATGGCGCGTTTGACGGCCGGGTCCATGCGGACGGTCACCGAGACCTGCGCCCCTCCGGCCAGCGCGCACCGTCCTGGAACTGCAAGGCACACCGTGCATCCCGATGGAGGAAGAACGCATCGGCCGGGACCAGCTCATCTTCTCCCGCTCCTTCGCCACCCCCATCACCACCGCCGCCGGCATCCGGCAGGTCATGAGCGTCTACGGCCAGCAAGCCTCCGCCCGGCTGGCCAAACACGGCCTCCAGGCCAAAGTCCTCACCGCGTTCGCCGGCACCTCACACTTCAACCCGAACGACACCTCCTATCCTTCGGTGTGCGTCCCGATGCCGACCGCGGACCCGGTGCTGCTCGCCAAGGCCGCCCACGCGCTGCTGCCCCGCATCTGCGAGGGCATCCGGTACGCCAGGGCCGGGATCATGGTCACCGACCTCCGCCCCACCGGCAACCAGGCACCCCTGCCCCTGTTCGAAACCCGCACGAGGAACGCCACATCGGCACGCTCCTGGAGGACGTCACCCGGAAGTACGGGCGCGGCTCCATCGACCTGGGCCACGGCGGCATCCGCGGCGGCCCGGACTGGACCATAAAACGCGACATGCTCTCCCCCCGCTACACCACCCACTGGGATGAACTCCCCCTCGTCAAAGCCGCCTAAAACACCCCGCACGACAGCACCACGAAAGAACCACACCCATGAGCAAAAAATTCCTGACCGCGATCGAATGCCGTCCCGGTTGAACTCGACGTGCACCTGGTGTGCGGCCACGTCGCAACGCACAAAACCCCGGCCGTCAACGACTGGCTGGCCGAACACCCGCGTTTCCACATGCATTTCACCCCGACCGGCTCCTCCTGGATCAACCAGGTCGAACGCTGGTTCGGCTTCCTCACCGACCAGCTGCTGCCCGCGGCGTCCATAAAAGCGTGTAGGCCCTTGGAAAAGGATGTCAGCGCCTGGATCGAAGGCTGGAACAGCGATCCCAAACCCTTCGTCTGGAAGACGACCGCCGAGGAGATCCTCGGTTCCCTCGCCAAATATATCTCACGGATTTCCGGCGCAGAACACTAGGGCGTCAAACAGTAGGGCGTCAAACAGTAGGGCGTCTCTCCTAATCTCTGCGTAGCCGGTTTGGGACGACTGAGGTGCCTCTCGTACTGCCGTTGACTGATGCCCAGTGGGCTCGGATCGAGCTGGGACCGGGCAAATACCCGAACATCCGTTTCCGCTCGCGTACCAGGTCCCCGACTTGGCGTCCCGGATTCCGGGATGCGGAAATTAATTATCCTATTGTGAAATACTATGATTCGGCTTACAGTTGTTGACATCCTCGACGATGAGGATTAATTCCAAGAGATTGGTCTGGATTCATGTACATCTCACAACCTGCTGGGCTGAAAGCGAGTTCGGCCCTTGCCGGGAGGGACACGGCGCCTTTGCGCATCCTCCCGTTCAGCTCTGATCGCCCCGGCGGCGCATTCAGACACCGACCGCCGTGGGCAGATCCCCGCAGCTGACCGGTTTGTGTCATTTGGAGGCACTGCCTCCGCCATCGTGCTAAAACCCGCGCGATCAACGCTCATCCCGGGCTACCGGTTTTCGAGAGCCTTCCGCTTCCCCGACGCTCTGACCCGCCGGAAGCTCCGAGCCGCAGTCCCCAGTACCTGTATGGACTATTTCGCATACCAAATTTCTTCATTGCCAGAGAGGCTTTTCCATGAATCCGGAGCCGGAGACCACCCCACAGATTGATACCCCACCGATCGATGCGGCCAACGCCGCGGATCATGCGCATCACGTTCACCACGACCCGATCCTTCACGAGCCTCCGGTCGATACCCGGGCCCTAGGGCTGGCGCCGACCAGTGCCCGCCTTTACAACCAGGATCTCGCGCCAACGAAGATGGAGGGGCGGCGGTGGACCGCCTACAGCATCTTCACCCTCTGGGCCAACGATGTGCACAGCCTGGGCAATTACGGGTTCGCCATAGGACTTTTCGCGTTGGGCCTTGGCGCCTGGCAGATCCTGCTCGCGCTCGGCGTCGGTGCGGTGCTGCTCTTCCTCCTCCTGACGTTCTCGGGCTTCATGGGCCACAAGACAGGTGTCCCGTTTCCTGTCATGAGCCGCATCGCCTTCGGCATCCACGGCGCGCAGATCCCGGCCCTCATCCGCGGCGGCGTCGCCATCGTCTGGTTCGGAATCCAGACCTACCTGGCCTCGCTGGTACTCCGCGTCCTCCTCATCGCACTGGCTCCCGGTCTCGGTGAGCTCGACAAGGACTCCATCCTCGGCCTCTCCACCCTGGGCTGGGCCTCGTTCCTCTTCCTCTGGATCGTGCAGGTCATTATCGTCCGCTACGGCATGGACATGATCCGCAAGTACGAGGCCTTCGCCGGTCCGATCATCCTTATCACCATGTCAGCCCTCGCCATCTGGATGTTCATCCAGGCCGGCGGTTCCATTGCCCTCTCCACGCCCGATGCCCTGACCGGCGGTGCCATGTGGCTCGAGATCTTCGCCGGCGGCGCACTCTGGGTCTCCATCTACGCCACGTTCGTGCTGAACTTCTGCGACTTCACCCGCGCCTCGACCACCCGCAAATCCATCATCAAAGGCAACTTCTGGGGCATCCCGGTCAACATGCTCTTCTTCGGCCTCATCGTCATCGTCATCACCGGTGCGCAGTTCAAAATCAACGGGGTCGTGATCGGCAGCCCGTCAGACATCGTCCAATCCATCCCCAACACCTTCCTCCTGGTGGCGGCCGCCCTCGCGCTGCTCGTGCTGACCATCGCAGTGAATCTGATGGCGAACTTCGTGGCCCCCATCTACGCCCTGACAAACCTCATGCCCAAGCGGCTTGACTTCCGCCGGGCCAGCCTCGTCAGCGCAATTGTCGGACTGGTCATCCTGCCCTGGAACCTCTACAACAACCCCGCAGTCATCGTCTACTTCCTGGGCGGCCTCGGCGCCCTCCTCGGCCCGCTGTTCGGCGTCATCATGGCCGACTACTGGCTCATCCGAAAGACCAGGATCAACGTCCCCGAGCTCTACACCGAGGCCAGCCACGGATCCTACTTCTACCGCAACGGCGTCAACTTGCGGGCGGTGGCCGCGTTCATCCCGGCCGCGATCATCTCGCTCCTCATCGCCTTCATCCCGGCACTGGAACCGGTCGCCGCGTTCTCTTGGTTTATCGGCGCGGGCATCGGAGCCATCGCCTACTTCGTCGCCGCCGACCGCAAACGGACCTTCCATGACGTATCCGGAGAGCCGATCGCCGTCCCCAGCCTCCACTAGAACCCCCCAGCCATCGGCCGGCCGGTCCTCCCGGACACGGAGGACCGGCCGCCCCTCTCCCAGCCGCCAACCCGAAAGACACCATGCGTATCCTCGTCGCCAACGTCAACACCACAGCCTCCATGACCGAATCAATTGCCACACAGGCCCGCGCGGCCGCTGCCGCCGGGACGGAAATCGTCGGCCTGACACCCCGGTTCGGAGCCGACTCTTGTGAGGGCAACTTTGAAAGCTACCTCGCGGCCATCGCAGTGATGGACGCAGTCATCGCCTATCCGGAACCCTACGACGCCGTCATCCAGGCCGGCTACGGTGAACACGGACGGGAGGGGCTGCAGGAGCTGCTGGACGTACCCGTCGTCGACATCACCGAAGCGGCTGCCAGCACGGCCATGTTCCTGGGCCACAAATATTCGGTCGTCACCACCCTGGACAGGACAGTGCCGCTCATCGAGGACCGGCTGAAACTGGCCGGACTGGACGCCCGGTGCGCCTCCGTCCGCGCGAGCGGCCTAGGTGTTCTTGAGCTCGAAGAGTTTCCGGAACGGGCGATTGAAGCCATCCTCGACCAGGCCCAACACGCTGTTGAAGACGACAAAGCAGAGGTGATCGTCCTCGGCTGCGGCGGGATGTCCGGCCTTGATGAACAAATCAGGACCCGCCTCGGCGTCCCCGTCGTCGACGGCGTCGCAGCCGCGGTCACGATCGCCGAATCGCTGGTGCGCCTTGGGCTGTCCACTTCGAAAGTCCGTACCTTCGCGCCGCCGCGCCCCAAAGTGGTGACCGGATGGCCGTTTCCCGCCGTTCAGAGCACCGCCGTCACAGAAAAGGTGAGCACCAATGACTGACACAACAGAACACTATGACCTGGTGATCCGGGGCCGGCGGGTCCTGACCACCGCCGGGATTGCCGCGCGCGAGGTCGGCGTCCGCAGCGGCAAGATCGCGGCGATCGAGCCGCTGGGCAACGGCTTGACCGGTGCCGAAGTGATCGAGCTGGCCGATGATGAGACCCTGATCCCGGGCCTGGTGGACACCCATGTCCACGTCAACGAGCCGGGCCGGACCGAGTGGGAAGGCTTCGCGTCCGCGACCCGGGCCGCCGCAGCCGGCGGCGTGACCACCATCATCGACATGCCGCTGAATTCGATCCCGCCCACCACCACGGTGGAGAACCTCAAGCTCAAGCGCGAGGTCGCCGCGGACCAGGCGTTTGTGGATGTCGGCTTCTGGGGCGGCGCGGTCCCGGGTAACAAGGCGGACCTTCGCCCCCTCCACGACGAGGGCGTCTTCGGGTTCAAGTGCTTCCTGCTGCACTCGGGGGTGGACGAGTTCCCGCACCTCGAAGCGGACGAGATGGAGGAGGACATGGCCGAGCTCAAGTCCTTCGACTCGCTCATGATCGTCCACGCCGAAGACTCCCACGCGATCGACCGCGCCCCGCACCCGGGCGGAGACCACTACGAAACGTTCCTGGCCTCCCGCCCGCGCGGGGCCGAGAACAAGGCCATCGCCGAAGTCATCGAACGCGCCCGCTGGACCGGAGCGAGGGCCCACATCCTGCACCTGTCCTCCTCGGACGCGCTGCCGATGATCGCTTCGGCCAAACGCGACGGCGTGCACCTGACCGTGGAGACCTGCCCGCACTACCTCACTCTGATGTCCGAGGAAATCCCCGACGGCGCCACCGCCTACAAATGCTGCCCGCCCATCCGCGAGGCGTCCAACCGCGAGCTGCTCTGGAAGGGACTGCAGGACGGCACCATCGACTGCATCGTCTCGGACCACTCCCCCTCCACCCTGGACCTGAAAGACCTGGAAAACGGCGACTTCGCCGTCGCCTGGGGCGGAGTGTCCTCCCTCCAGCTGGGACTGTCCCTGATCTGGACCGAGGCCCGGCACCGCGGCATCACCCTGGAACAAGTCATCTCCTGGATGGCCGCCAAACCCGCCGAACTCGCCCGCCTGACCACCAAGGGACGGCTCGCCCTCGGCTACGACGCCGACTTCTCCGTCTTCGCCCCGGACGAGGCCTACGTCGTGGACGTCTCCAAACTCAAGCACAAAAACCCCATCACCCCCTACGACGGCCGCCCGCTCTCGGGCGTCATCCGGCAGACCTACCTCCGCGGCACACTGATCGACGGCCGGACACCGACCGGCAAACTGATCCGCCGCGGCGGGATCGAAAAACGCCAGAACGAGGAGACCTCGGTCAGTTACGCCTGAAACAAAGAGCCGAAGAGCGAGCGGCGGAGTCAGGCGGTGGCCACCGCGATTGCCCTCACCGAAAACGAGCTGGCCGCCTGTGGGCAGTTTTTCGTGGCCGCTAACACGGCCTTGCTATTGGAGTAGCCGAATGCACTTTCCGTGGCATGACTCCGGCGGCTGCGCCCGTAACCGGTTGATGGCGCGGGTGCGGCGGCAGACCACGCCGGTGCGTCTGGCTGCCCCTGAAGCCAACGTCCACGAAGGCCGACCGTGCCGCCCGTGTCCTAGTGGGCGACCTCGCCCACTGGGGTCATGATCCGGCGACAACCTGCGTCGAGGTCGCACCGGGCTCAGCTTCTATGGCCGTCGCGGCTACGATCGATTCAGCCAGACTCGTGTCGTTGCGCGAGATGAAGTAATGCACCGCGGCCGCCACGATTGCTCCGATGAACCAGGAGAAGGCCGAGAGAGCGCCAAAGACGGGAACGAGCGCGAAGATCACCGCCGGGACGGCCGAGCCGAGGAACGAGATGACGGCCTTGTGGTTCCAGCCGCCCGTATACGTGTAGTACCCCTGTTCCCTAAACAGGTCTCGAACCAGCACGCGCTGCTTGCGGAGCACGTAGTAGTCGATCATGATGATCCCGAACAGCGGCCCGAGCAGCGCTCCGAGCCCTCCGAGGAAAAGGTTGATCACGACGGGGCTGTTAAACAGGTTCCAGGGCGTGATGACGAGCGCGATCATCGCGGCGATCAGGCCGCCCCGCTTGAAGTCGATCTTCGCGGGCCAGACGTTCGCCAGGTCGTAGGCCGGCGAGACGAAGTTCGCCACGACGTTTATTCCCAGCGTTGCGACAGCGAAGGTGACGGCCCCGAGCAGAAGCGCCCAGATGCTGTCGATCCGCCCGACGATCTGGACCGGGTCGTAGATGTGCTCCCCGTAGACCTTGAATGTGCCGGCGGTGACGACAACGGAGACCACGGAGAAGGCAATGAAGTTCACCGGCAGCCCCCACAGGTTCGCCGTGCGCACCGCCTTGCGAGATGGCGCGAAGCGGGAGAAATCGCAGAAGTTGAGCATCAGGGTGGAGAAGTACGTCACCGTCAGCGCTATGGCCGCAAAGAACGCATGTGTGACGCCCCATTCCGCCTTTCCCCCCGGCAAGTCCAGGGAAATGTTCCAGCCCGCGTTGATCAAGATGTAGACGACAAGCAGGCCCATCACCGCCCACACGGCCGGGCCGGCCCAGTCCTGGAACCGCCGGATCGTCTCCATGCCGTTTCGAAGCAGAAGAAGCTGGAGAGACCACATCAACAGGAATGCCAGCCAGCCGAGGGTGGATTCGCCGAGGAAGTTGTTCTCCGTCAGGCCCTTCAGATCGGGCCAGATCTTCAGGGTGATGATGATGACGGCGCGAGAGGCGAGCCAGGTCTGGATACCGTACCAGGCGATTGCCACGAGCGCACGAAGCAGCGCGGGCAGGTTGGCGCCGAACGTTCCGAAGGAAACCCGCGCGAGCACGGGGTAGGGAACGCCGGTCTTCTGGCCGGCGTAGCCGGAGAGGTTCATCAGGAAGAAGACGATGATGATCCCCACGACCAGTGCCAGGAACACCTGCCAGGCACCGAGACCCAACGCGAAGAGGCCGGCCGCGAAGGTGTAGCCGCCGAGTGAATGAATGTCGGACATCCACATCGCGAACAGCGAATAGAAACCCCACGTGCGGTGTTCGGTCGGCGCGAGGTCTTCGTTGTAGAGACGCGGACTTGCGCCCGCTGGAATTGTTTGAGACACCGTAATCTCCATTCCCTAAACTTGCATGTTGTGGAATCAAGGTTGTGAACAGTGAAATAACTCAATGATCTGGCTGACCCCGACTCAACGCTTTTCCGCAGGGCCGGGCCGGTCTCAATCGATGACTTACTCCCATTGTGCCCCGCATGGCCAGAGTTGGCCGCGGCGAATTGTTGGCGGCCCTGGACAGTCCCCGACCGGGCCCGGCGACCAGCCCTCGAGGTGATACAGCGTGCAGGCGCTCGGGATTAGCTCGCGCACATGGTGCGGAGTACGACAACTTCGAACCTTGGAGAACGTGCTCCAACTGAAATGCTGCTGGCGTCTCGAAACCCAAAGGTTTTCAAGACGATTCGTTCGTCCCAAAAATCCTGACCGGCGTCTCCGCCGCTTGGGCCCTTCCCATGTCTCAGGAACTCGTCTCGACGAAAACTGTCTTGAGCCGCTGCACTCTTGGACTTTATG
The DNA here is from genome assembly GCF_040547265.1 of Arthrobacter sp. UYCo732. Lineage (NCBI taxonomy): Bacteria > Bacillati > Actinomycetota > Actinomycetes > Micrococcales > Micrococcaceae > Arthrobacter > Arthrobacter sp. UYCo732. The sequence goes on from NZ_JBEPPJ010000020.1 coordinate 28,407, forward strand.
AGGCAAAATGGCCAAATGAGGCATCTCGGATACACGCGCGTGAGTACCTTGAGCCAGGACTCACAGCTTCAGCTTGATGCGCTGGTTGCTGCCGGGGTTCAAAAACGGGATGTTTTCGCCGATGTCACGTCCGGGAGCAGGACCGCGGTCGAGCGGCCCGGCATGAAGAAACTCCTCGAATATGCAGAGAAAGGCGACACCGTCGTGGTCTGGCGGGTCGACCGGCTGGGCCGGTCGCTGATCGATGTTCTCAACACGGTGAACTTGCTGCGGGCACGCGACATCCATGTCCGGTCAATCTCTGACGGAATCGACCCGGCGACATCGACCGGGCGGATGATGCTGAACATGCTTGCCACGTTGGCCGAGTACGAACGCGAACTGATTGTTGAGCGTGTCAACGCCGGGATCGCCGCCGCCCGAAAAAGCGGCACCCGTTTTGGTCGGCCAACGTCCGACCCGATCGTCATTGCAGACAAACTGTCCATTGCCCAGGATGCACGCGCGAAAGGGCGCACCGCCGAAGACGCGGCCCGACTCGTTGGCTGGAGCCGGGCAACGCTCTACCGCCACCAGCAGGCGGCTGCCCGGTCATGAAGCATCGGCTGTCGGCCTAAGAACGCGCTGCACTGCTCCGGCAGCACTTCGACGAAGGTGTTCCCCTCGCCAAAATCTCCGGTCAAGCCGGGATTCCCCTCCGCACGCTGCAACGGTGGACGGCAGCACTCCGCGCCGGCGGGTCGGTCAGGGCCCTGGGCCGCCAATCACGCTCGGACCGCGGGAACCATTCACTTCCGCCTGAGATCGTTGGCGTCATCGAAGGCCTCGCGCTCCGCCGGCCGGCACCGACTATCGCGTTCATCCACCGGCGGATCTGTGCGGTCACGCTCGACCGGGGCCTTTCCGCCCCCAGCTACTCAACGGTCCGGGCGGTGCCGCGATCGATCCGGGGCTGCGCACAATCGCCCTCGAAGGCGACGCCGCCTACCCCGACCGGTTCGAGCTGGTCTACCGGCGCACCGCCAGCCGCGCGAACGAGCAGTGGCAGTGCGACCACACCGAGCTGGACATCGAGATCGTCGACGCCGCCGGCGCACGCGCACGCCCGTGGCTGACCGTCGTACTCGATGACTACTCCCGCGCCATCGCCGGCTACACCGCCTTCACCGGTGCCCCGACCGCAATCCAGACCGCACTTGCCCTCCACCAGGCCGTGCAGCGCAAGAAACATCCGGGCTGGCCCGTCATGGGTCTGCCCGATGTCCTCTACAGCGATCACGGCGCCGATTTCACCAGCACCCACCTTGAACGGGTCTGCCTTGACACCCACATCCGCCTCATCCATCCCCTCCCCGGCGTGCCGCAGGGCCGCGGAAAGATTGAACGGTTCTACCGCACCATCACCGACGAACTCCTGCCGCATCTGCCCGGCTTCATCCCCCACGGCACCCACGGGACTCCCACAACGGCGCCGACCATGACCCTTGAACAGCTCGACACCGACCTCGAGCAGTTCATCGTTGACGAATACAACCACCGCACACACTCCGAAACCGGAGAGGTCCCCAGCGCGCGATGGCAGGCCGGCGGCTGGATCCCCAGAATGCCCGCCCGGCCCGAAGACCTTGACCACCTGCTCCTGACCGTCGCACACCAACGCATCGTCCACCGCGACGGCATCCACTTCAACGGCCTGCGCTACCTGGACCTCACACTTTCCGCCTTCGTCGGAGAAGCCGTCACCATCCGCTACGACCCCCGGGACATCGCCGAAATCCGCGTCTGGCACCAGGACACCTTCCTCTGCCGTGCCATTACCCCGGAACTCGCCGCAGGAACCATCACCTTCAAGCAACTCAAGGCGGCCAGATCAGGCCGCCGGAACGACCTGAAGAAGCAACTGCGCACCAAACTCAGCCTCGCCGATGCCCTCCCTGCCGACTACCGCTACACGGCGCCGGCACCTGCCGAACCCACTGAGGCCAGTCAGCAACCCATGAGTGCGCAGGAGCACCGGCTCCGCATCTACGCCGAAGAGTGACCCAAGGAGAGGAACGCCCATGCCCGCCAAAGACGAGAACGACGATGGACGCCGCATCCTGTCCGCCGATCTCGGCGAGATTTCGGCCGCACCACCACCGGTCCCGCCCGACACGCCGGCATTTCTTATCACCAAGGAGCACCGGCGCTTCACGGAGTTTGCCACCGCGGTGCGCACCAACCGACACATCGGCGTCTGCTACGGCCCGCCCGGCGTCGGCAAAACCCTCTCCGCACGCGCCTACGCTGGCGTGACCGAATGGGAACAATGGCAGCGGACCGGCGAAACGAACACCGATCCCATTCCAGCCCGCGCCCTCGAAGCCAGAACAGCATTCTGGACACCCACAGTGACCATCAGTCCCCGAGAGATCGACCGGCAATTGCCCCGGACCTGCCAGAGAATCTCCTGGGCAATCGAATACGCCCGGGAAGGCAACATCAATGTCTTCGAGCACCGCGATTCCCGAGCGTCCGGCCTGACCGAACTCCTCATTATTGACGAGGCAGACCGACTCAAACCTCCGGCGCTGGAGCAGGTCAGGGACTACTTCGACCGCCACACCATGGGGGTCATCCTTATCGGCATGCCAGGCATAGAAAAACGCCTCGCCCGCTACCCCCAGCTCTACAGCCGCATCGGCTTCGCCCACCACTACCGGACCCTCAGCACCGAAGAACTCACCTTCGTCCTGACGAATCGCTGGCAGGAACTCGGCCTAAGTATCGACCCGGAGGACTTCACTGACGCCGAAGCTATCGCCTCCATCGCACGCATCACCAACGGGAACTTCCGACTCATCCAGCGGCTCTTTACCCAGATCACACGCATCCGCGACATTAACCAGCTCAACAGCATCACGAAGGAAGTCGTCGAAGCAGCCCGGGAGACTCTGCTCATCGGCACCTGACCGCGCCAAATATCGCCGCCATATTCGCGCCAAATAGCGTGAAGAATTACAGGTGCAGGCACCGGCTGAGATTTTCGGGCGGGCGAATTGTCTCGAAAAGCTTTTGTATTTCGAGACGCCACCCGTGAGTCACAAAGAGCACTCTGCTGGCATTTTCCTCGGAGGGGCTACACATGTTGAGCACTGCGGGTGATCTCTTTCGCCTCCCGTGACCTATGGAATGCAAAAGGTAGCCGGCCCCGGTGTCAGCTTAAGCCGGTCGCCGAGGCCGGTCCGGCTGGCATCCTGCTGCCGGTAGTTCGGACCTAACTTCGCTCCTATGCCTGGCGGAGGCCCAGGAGAGCCGTGCCGAAGAGCAGTGTGCTCAGGTTGATCCTGTCCGGGTGGGCAGCGAGCATCTTAGTGGTGAACTCTTCAGCGGTCGGGTTCGTGGCGAGCAGTTCGTTGGCGTCGCGGACGTAGGCGATGGTGGCGTCGAGGACCTCGCCGCCGAGGGCGGATTCGGCGCTGCGGTGGGCAGGCACGACGGTCTCGGGCTTGAGGAGCTGGATGGCCTCGAGGGTCTTGATCCAGTTCCGTCGCGTTTCGGGGGTGCTGTCGACGAGGGTTGGGTGCACATCGCCGTAGGCAATGTCGCCGACGATGACAGCCTTCAGCTCCGGGATGTGGACATAGGAGGAGTCGCTGACGTCAGACTGTCCGGTGGGAACGGCAAGGATCTCGTGGCCCTCAAGCTCGATCCGGCCATTAACGACAGCTTCGGGAACAACAATCTCGGAGCCGATCTCCTGGACGAACATTGGAGTGTAGTTCGCCAGTTCCTTGCGGGTTTCGGCTTCCTCAGCAATGAGATCCACAGTGGGCCGGGTGGCGAGTACCCGGGCCTTAGGGAAGCGCTGCACCAGTGCTGCGGCTCCGAGGAAGTGGTCGAAATGCCCGTGCGTGATGTAGATGGAGGTCAGTTCCTTTCCGGAAGCTTCGATCCAGTCGGCAAGCCGATGGCTGTCCGCAACGCCGGGGACAGTGTCCACCAGGATCGCTTCGCGCTCACCACATACGAGGGTCACAGAGGTGGACGGCCAGGTCCACCCGCCCTCGGGTGCCGGCATGGGGATGTTCACGGGCTGGGCCGGTGCGGTGAAGATAGCGAGGGTCAGTGGTGCAGTCATTGCAGTGTCTCCTATGTCGATTTATTTGACTTACAGGTACAGAAAAAGCTGAAAAAATAATGCGGACCAGCCCCGGAGTCCCTTAAAGCAGGTCGACCGTCGCGCCAACAACCCGCTGCAACCGCCCGTCGCCATGATCGACGCGGGCCAGGGCATGGAGTCCCGTGACCGTGTTCAGCAGCATGCTGGCTACGGCGCCGGCATCCAGGTCGGAGCGCAGTTCGCCGGTGGCCTGGCCCTCGATGATGACCGAGGCAAAGGCCTGCTCGGTGTAGTCGAACAGGTTGCCCACCCGGCTGGCAACCTCTTTGTCAGCAGTGCCGAATTCCACGGCACTGTTGGTGGCGAGGCAGCCCCGCTGGTGGGGGTCGGCAAGGTCGGTCTCCACCAGGAACGTCAACGCGCTGCGGAGGCGTTCCTTGACCGGCCCGGGGGCCTCCAACCATGAGGCAAGAACGGCCCTCTGGGCTTCGAGGTAATGCTGCAGTGCCAGGTCGTAGAGTTGCCGCTTGCCACCGAAGGCGTTGTAGAGGCTTCCCTTGCCGATGCCGAGCGCATCGGCGAGCCCCTGGGGTGTTGTCGAGGCATAGCCCTGACGCCAGAAGACGTCCATCGCCTGAACGATGGCTGCCTCCGGATCAAACTGCTTGGCTCTGCCCATTACCTAAACCTACCTATTTTGTACCTACAGGTCAAATATACTCCGACGGTCCCACTGCCGACCACTCAGATGATGTTGACAGTGTCCAGGTATTGGGCGGCCAGGCCGGCGTCGCCCTCCACCGAAACCTCTGCGTCGCGCCAGGATGAGCGCTGGGTCCCCCAATCCGGGAAGGAAATTGCGGAAGCCGTAATGCGTGCCGCAGGAGCCCTGGTTCCGGGCTTCGAGAGGCCGTGGGAATCGATCCACCAGCTGCCGCCGCCCGGTCCTGTCAGCGTCAGGGTGAGACCTGCGTCGAGACCCGGCACGGGAGCCGTGGCCGTCTGGTTACTCAGGACCGCTGTCATCCAGGTGAGCACAGCCTTCATCCGTTCGCTGTCAGAGGGTGGGGTGGGCAGCCCCAGGGCAGGAGCCATGTCGTGGCGAAGGTGCGTGTGGAGATCGAACACTAGGGCCCCGCCCACCAGCAGCGCCATGGGGTATTTGCCCAGCTCGTTGAGCTGCATGGGCACGTTCCGCAACGGCGTGCGCCGGACCATGCTGAGCATGCGATCCGCCGTCCGGGTCGAGGTGGTGAACTCGGCCATGACCCGTTCCCTGCCCCAGCTCCGGCGAACCTCCACCGGGCCCTCGTTGGCTGCTTCAAGACTGGGCTTGCGGGAGGAGAGGACGCCGGCGGGGATGTACATGTTGTGGGCAGTGGAGCCGATATGCCCCACCATGTCCGCAATGCTCCAGCCGGCCGCCTTGCTGGGCGCGTTCCACTGGGCATCGGTCAGTCCGCCCACGAAATCAAGCATCACAACCCTTTCTGCACGGTAGGCGTCCTGGAGATTCTTAAAGTCAGGGGCGGGGAGCGTGCGTGTCATGACGAATCTGCCTTCGTGAGGTGGGCCTGAATGAGTGTGGCTGCGGATGGCCTAGCGACTGGTGAAATGCAAGCGGAGCGGGTTACAGGGTGCGCACTGCTGCTATTGCGGTGTCATACAGGTCGAACAATGGCTTTGCACCCTCGCGTCGAAGCCATTCCTCCGTGGCGCCTTGGAGGCAGGTGATGGCGGTGCCCACGATCGCCCTCGCCTGAAAAGTCTTGTCGCCCGAGTCGGGGATCTTCGCCTCAACCAGAGGTGCCAGCAGATCGGTCCACCGCGCCTGCTTCTCAGCATGACCGGCCCGGAGCGCTTCGTTGTCGAAAAGCATCGAGGTGATTTCAAGCCTGTGCTGAGGGGTGGCCTCTATCTCGTCGAGAACCTGGAACGCGTAGCGCAGCGATACCCAGACGTTTTCATCGGCAGGACGACCGCTGAGCCTTTCGGCAATAACGTCCCCCTGCTCCGACAGGCCGCTGAGCGCGAGGTCCTCTTTGGTGCGGAAGTAGTTGAACAGGGTGCGCCGGGACACTCCCGCCGCCGCGGCGACCTCATCGACAGTGGTTTCGCTGTATCCCTTCTCGGCAAACAGTGCCATCGCGGTTTGGGCAAGGAGAGATCGGACGACAGCCCGGGTCTGAAGGCGGAGGGGGGAAGGAGTGGGCATGCACCCATAGTACAACGGTACAGTTTTAGAAAGAACTTGCACTTTGTGCAGAACCCTGCATAGAGTGTGCATATGAAAACTATTGACTACAGCACACAGACCGTCATCGTCACCGGCGCCAGCTCCGGCCTCGGCGCGGAATTCGCCCGCCAGCTCGCCGCCCGCGGCTCCAGCCTCGTCCTGATCGCCCGCCGTGAAGACCGGCTGGTTGCCCTCGCGAAGGAACTGACCGCCAAGCACGGCGTCAAGGTCACCACCATTGCCCGCGAACTGGACAGGCCCGACGCCGGCCGCACACTCCGCGCAGAACTCGAGTCCCGGGGGATCTTCGCAACAGGCCTGGTCAACAACGCAGGCTTCGGAACGCACAACCCCTTCGGCGAAGAAGACCCCCAGCGGTTGCAGCAGCTCATCACCTTGAACATCGGCGCCCTGGTCGACCTCAGCCACGCCTACTTCGACGTCTTCGCCAAGCAAAAGACGAGTATCCTCATCAACGTCGCCAGCCTCCTCGGCTTCATGCCCACGCCCTACCTCAGCGTCTACGGCGCCTCCAAGGCCTTCGTGCTCAGCTTCACCGAATCCCTCTGGGAAGAGGCCCGCGGAACGGGCCTCCGGGTCCTCGCCATCTCACCCGGTGCCATGGCCACGGAATTCTTCGACGCCGCCGGCAGCCAGGCAGCGGACTACGGAACCCGCCGCGCGCGTCCTGAAGACGTGGTGAAGGCGGCCATCGACACCGTGGACAAGCCCAGGCACCGCCCCTCGGTCATCACCAACGGGCGTCCCCTGGCCATCGCCGCCCGCTTCCTCCCGCGACGCGCCGTCGTGCACTTCATGGGCGCCACCATCCGCCGCAGCAAGCACTCATCCACCACGCCCCACCAATCCATCCAGCACGCCCGTTAGGAGCATCATCATGAACACTGCAAGCACCGTCATCCTGGAACGCCCCACCCCCAAGATCGCCACTATCACCTTCCACAATCCGCCGGCCAACGTGGTCGCCGCCGAGACCGCCATCCGGCTGCACGAAATCGTCGAGGATCTCGAAAACGACGCGGATGTCCAGGTGGTCCTCTTCAAAAGCGACGTGCCTGACTTCTTCCTGAACCACTTCGACCTTGCCGCCGTCGACGAGCTGCCGGTGCCCAACCCCGGCGAACTGCCCATCTGGACGGACCTGGTGGTGCGCCTGACGAATGCCCCCTTCATCACCGTTGGTTCTATCCGGGGCCGCACCCGCGGCGGCGGAAACGAGCTGGCACTGGCCCTGGACCTGCGCTACGCCAGCCTGGAGAAGGCCATCTTCGGACAGCCCGAGGTCGGCGCCGGGCTGCTGCCCGGCGGTGGCGGCACTGAGCGCCTGCCCCGATTCCTGGGCCGTGACCGCGCATTGGAAGCCATCCTCGGCAGCGGCGACTACGACGCCGCGCAGGCCGAGAGGTGGGGCTGGGTGACGCGCGCCCTCCCCGACACCGAGCTCGACGCCTTCGTCGATGCCATGGTGGCCCGTCTGGCCAGCTTCGACAAGGCCTCACTCGCCGCCGCCAAGGCCGCCGTCAATCGCGCCACCCTGCCGCCGGTGGGCGACCTTGTCACGGCGTTCTCGGAGTTCGTACGGTCACTGGCGCTTCCGGGATTCCAGGTGCGGGCCGCAGCCACCCAGGCAATCGCTGCCGAGGTCGGCCTCGATTTCGAATACAACATGGGTGAATACGTCGCCAAGGCCAACGCCCAGGCATGACCACCCCACTCCCCAAGAAACAACGGACACCAGAGCAGGAGAAAATCATGGGCAGCACCACTTACTCAGCAGCAACCGCAACCACGCAGTAAATCGAGTCAGGCGGAACAAGCTTCGCGTACCGCCGATTGGGACCCACCGGCGGGGTACCCCTGCTTCTGCTGCACCGGTTCCGCGCCACCATTGACTGGTGGGACCCGCGATTCATCGAGTCCCTGGCTGCAGAACGCGACGTCATCCTCTTCGACAACGTCGGAATCGGCTACACCGAAGGCTCCCCGCTGACCACCGTGAACGGCTTCGCGGAAGGTGCCATCGCCCTGGCCGAAGCCCTGGGACTGCATCAGGTGGATCTCTTGGGCTGGTCCTTCGGCGGCGTCGTCATCCAGAAAATGGCACTGAAGCGCCCGGATCTGGTCCGCAAGCTGGTCATCGCCGGCAGCGGTTCAGGCACGGCCCCCGGCATGGTGGCCATGCCGGACCGGGTGGCCACCATCATGACCAAGCGAGATTCAGACCTCGAGGACCTGCTGTACCTCTTCTACCCGGAGACCCCGGAGGCCCGCGCCAAGGGCCTGGACCACTTTGGCCGCGTCCAGGCGGAGATGCCCGCAGACGCACCGCAAGTCACGCAGGATGCAGCCATGGGCCAGCTCCAAGCCATCACCGCAACACTCTCCGCTCCCTGGGAGGACGTGGCGCGGGATCTGGCCACCATCGACGCCCCAGTGCTCTACGCTGGCGGCGCCCACGACGTCATGATTAACGCCTACAGCTCCTATGCGGCGGTGCAGGAACTACCCAACGCCAAGCTGGTTCTTTACAGCGACGCCGGGCACGCATTCCTGTTCCAGCACCTCGAAGAGTTCCTCCGTGAAGTCCAGATGTTCCTAGCGAACTGAACGGCACACAGGAGTCGGGGCAATGCAGGAAGGGGGCCATCGAGGCGAAGCCGCGTGCCCTGCACTTCGGCCAACATGCTCCGGATCCCAGCGCCCCGACCGAGGCCATAGTAGCTCTCGAACTATCTTCGGCTCTGGCCCACAGAGGGAGAGCTTCCTCGAATTAGTCCTTCCGACTGTCAGCTATATGAGTTAGCCGGTCCCGTGCTAAAAGTTCGCGTGCAAAAACCCGCACTTTGCAAGGGACTTGCAATTGGTAGCACGAGTGATTCTGTCCACGCCCACCCCGTCATCAGCACCTAGCGCCAAACAGCGATCACAAAACACCGCCAAGAAGCGTTAACCACCACAGGCCGGGGCGGCGGCCTTTTGGAAAAGCGCACCAGGTGATGCTGCCGCGGCCGGTGGAGGACCGGCTTACGGGCGCTGGTGCGACACCGAGCGATCACAAAACGCCGCCACATAGCGATCAAATCCACATCGATGCCCTTGACGCTTCAATGAATGTGCTGTCTTGCTACTATGTCCCGTAAGTAGGAAGTAAAATTGCGATAGTCAACTACTGTTGCGGGACACTCTGGAGTCGGGAATGGGCAAGTTGATCGGATACGCCCGGGTATCCACCCGGGCTCAGGACACCGACCGGCAAATCGCGGACCTGCTGGCCGCCGGGGTACGGCGGGATGACCTCTACGTTGACCATGGGGTCAGCGGCGCCAGGGCAGCCCGGCCGCAATTCGACAAAGCATTGGATGCCCTGCAGGGGTGCGACACCCTGGTGATCACCACACTGGACCGGCTGGGGCGTTCCACCGCCAACATGCTGGAGCTGGCCACCGTGCTGCGAAAGCGAGGGATCGGTCTTCGGGTGCTGAACCTGGGCGGCGGGGACGTGGACACCGGCACGCCGATGGGCGGCATGGTCTTCACCGTGATGGCAGCCCTGGCGCAGATGGAACTGGAGATCAAGCGGGAACGGATCACCGATTCAGTGTCCAAGCGCAGGGCCGCGGGCAGGGACCTGGGCGGGCGCCGGGAACGGTTCACCGACAGCCAGATCCAGAACGCCCGCCGCCTGATCGACGCCGGCCAGCCCGCCACCCAGGTGGCCCGTGACCTGGGCATGTCCCGGGCGACCCTGTACCGGCGCATGAGCGAACTCGACGCCCGCCAGTGGATCTCCTCCCAGACTACTTGAGCAGAACGCCCCAAATACCGGGCGCAAAGTCGGTCACGTCAGCCCATGCCCCGTGCGCAGAACGCACTTGTTCAGTTCGGTCGCTGGGAGACGTCTTAAGAGGGTTAGTTGTGGTTCAGAATGCCACGGCGTGTCGTGACTCTTCGTGTGGCCTGCATCGGTAAATGGCCGTGTTTGCAGTGCCAAGTGGCCGCATCCCCGGATCCGGTGGAGGTATTCGCTGCGGCATGTTCGTATCGCAACAGGCGCAGCGGCCGTGCTGCCTATTACGTGCCCTTGTCCTGTACTTCAAGGTGTTTGGCGATGGCTTCAACGGCTTGGTTCCACCGCACTGTCAGTGCCTGCCTGCTCGGCGGTTCGAACATGCTGCCGAGTACCTTTTCGATTGCATCGTACGCGAAGTCCTTCGTCCGTTCCTGCGCCGCCAGGCTGTAGTAGTTCATGCCCGTCATTAGACACCGCAGCCTAAAAGAATGCCCGGCGGCTCATCGCATTTAGACATGATTGAGGGTGTTCTGCCGAGCTGGGCTACCTCGGGGATCAGGCAGCTCGGGAACGACGCGATCGCCCATGACGTCCTCCCGGCTGGTCTCCCCGAATGAGTCGGGCGCACCTATAATTTGTTTACACCCGCGTAGGAAGATAAGCGATGAGGCGCGGATTCGCAGACGTCCAACAGGCAGGCGCGGAATTGGCCTGGTCGGATTCGTTTATTTGGCCATCGGAGTAGTCGTCGCCGCCACCCACGGCTACTTTGTGGCATGGAACATTCCCGGCAACATCCTCGAAGGCCTGGTCGCGATCGTGCTCTGGCCCCTCATGGCCACCTTCGGGGTCGATCTGCACACCCTGATCGCCTATTGCCCTCAAGACGGCAGCGAATACCCCCTCCGGCAATCTCGGCCCGGATCCTCCGGGCGGCAACGACCCCCGGTGAGGCCCTGGACAACCGGATATTCGGGTTGTCTAGGGCAGCCATTCGTGTCGGTTTCATCCCTACAATTAGTTGTCGGCTTCTGCGGCATTCACGTCGCGGGAGCGTCCAAATAAGGAGGACCGCGATGGGTTTGGGAGATAAGATCCACAACGCTGCCGAGAAGCTCCACGGCAAGGGCAAAGAAGCCGCCGGCGACGCCACCGGCAACGACCGGCTCAAGGCCGAGGGCAAAGGCCATCAGGTCAAAGCCGACCTCAAGCAGGCCGGCGAGAAAGTCAAAGACGCCTTCAAGAAGCACTAACACAAACAGCCGGACAACAGTGCGGCGGACGGTTCACACCGCCGCCGCGCAAACGACTGTCGGCTAAAACATCTGCGCAGCGCCTTTCACGCGCCCATGCCACGGCGGCCGCGGTGCTCCCGGAATGGCGACGTGGTGTTGGCGTCGGCCGAAAATGTGAGCCGCCAACGAAGTTAACAGTCACACACCAGACTCATCCTGACAGTCCGTGATGCGTCAGCTTTGTTAGCACCGCGTTGGCGGTCTTCAGAAATTGTCGCGTCAACCCGTCAACTTCCCCGTCCGGCAAAACGGCAGATAGTTGGGATGTTGCGTCGTTGTCTGCCAGGTCGCCGTAGACAAGCCCCGGCAGCACCGTGGCTCGCATCGAGGCTGGAACGATGGCCAGACCCATACCGCTGGCGACCAGCCCCAGTGTCGTGGGGAAGGCCAGCACCTCCATCGCGTCGCTTAGATCAATGCCTGCCTGGTGGCAGAGTGTGGAAATCGTCCGCGACATTGCGGGAGCAACATGCTTCGGGTGGTCTGAGATCCGCCAGGACACCTCGCTGCGGCTCAAGCCCTGGAAGACGTGCGGGATGAAGTCGAACGTTCCGGCGCGTTGCCCGTAGGCCAGGCCCTTCAGCAGGGAGGTGCCGTCCGGCTTGGAGAACCAGGCGAGCTGGTCGTAGAAGTGCTTGGTCTTGTCGTCATCGAAGATCGTCCGCGGGACGATGTTCAGCTCGGCCGGCGGCCACAGTCCCGTGGAGATGAACGCTTCGTAGAGCGGGTCACCGATCCGGTCCAGGTTGAAGTCGCCAAGCACGATCAGGTTCGAGTTCCAGTCATTGGGCCGGGCCGCCCAGTCATGCATCCACTGCGCGAAGGCCGTGATCTCCGGCAGCCGCTCCGCGGGGCTCCTGCCCCAGAGGATGTGCACGGACGCGAGGGTGAACTCCACCCCGTTCCTGGCGAAGCTGGCGGTGTAGGGGGTGCGGGCGAACTGTCGTTGCGGGTCCTCCCCGATCGGGGGCAGCACGATCTCCCCGACCAGGCCCGAGGGCTGGACCCGTGTGCTGTCATACAGGAAGGCAATGCGTTCGCCGTTGCCGGCGGCTCCTTCGGTCGCGTCCGAGATGATGACTCGCCAGTCCGGTCCGAGGCTGGAAACGAGCCGCTTCAGGGCCAGCGGGTTGCGGCGGGATTCCTGGACGGCGACGACGTCGAACCGGGAGATCATTGCGGCCAGGCAGGCGATGGCATGCCAGTCCCGCTTGGGTGAGTCTTTCGGCCCGGCCAGCCACTGGGCGGTCAGATCCCCCAGCGCGCGGATGTTCCAGGTCCCGACCAGGAGGTTGGACGCTGTTCTGGCGGGGATGGCAGCGCTGCCTGCAGCCGGTCCAAGTCTTCGGTTACTGCTGCCGGCGGCTGCTCAGTCATGCCTCCATGCAAGCAGACGGGCCGTGGGATGCAAGCAGGCGCACCAGGGGGAAGGGTGCTGGCTAGGAGTTGCCAGGCACCAGCGCCAGCCGGCTGTGCCTTCGGATAGGCTCGACCCATGTTGCCTGAACGCCACCTTGCCGAGCTCGCCCACAGTCTCGACGCCCTTGGTGCCCTGGCCAGCCGGCCGGAGGACATTCTGGACCGACCCGTTCCGGCTTGTCCGGGATGGACACTTGATGTCCTCTTCGGGCATCTCGGTTCGATAGAACGATGGGCTGCAGGGGTGATTCGGGCAGGCAAGTTCGTAGAGGAGCCGGCCGCACCCACCGGGAGGGCCGCGCCCTGGTTCCTCGAAGGGGCACCAGGCTTTCTGGCCGCGATGGCATCAGTGGACCCTGTGGCGCCCTGCTGGAACTTCGGTCCTCCCCCGCGGACGGCCGGGTTCTGGCTCCGCCGCCAGGCACACGAACACGCCGTCCACTTGGTCGACGCCCACCAGACAGCCGGCCTGGCCGACCCGGTGTTCAGTGAAGAGTTCCTGCTCGACGGGATCGACGAGGCCTTGGCCGTGTTCGCCCCGAGACAGCTCCGGCTTGGCCGGATGACCGACCCGGGGAACGCCGTGACCTTCGCCCTGCCCGACGGCACGGCCTGGAATGTCGGCGAGGGGGACATCGCAGCGACGGTCATCGCGGCCCCCCATGAGATGTACCTGGGCCTCTGGGGACGCTCCAGCCTTTCGGAGACCGCCGTCCTGAAAGGCAACGCGGACCTTGCATTGCGTGTCATCCGCGGCCCGCTCACGCCGTGAGGCCTGGATGAGCCGGCGGCTTCCGTACCAGAACGACGGATCGACATCGACGGCGTCGAGTACCCGTCCGCCGGCCAGTCCGCATGGGCCGGTTTGGCCACCATGCCCGGACTGCCTGCCACCGTCATACCTGCCGGCCGGTCCCCGGAGGGGCCGCCGGTGGGAGTGCAGCTCATCAGTCCGATGTTCGAGGACCGTACCCCGCTACCACTGGCTTCTCGGGCGGACGATCGGCGGCTTCGAGCCACCGAAGTAGGGCCTGCAGCCGTCCGATAACCGAACCGGGGGGCTTTGGAGGCGCTGACCCGCGGGAAGGCATCCTCCGCGACGTTGGCGTTGCGGGCGCGCACGGTTTTGTTGGCTGCCGACGGGATGCCGAATATCCGGATCGAGCAAATCACCGGGTTTTCGGCACCCACGGTCTTGAAGTGGCGCAACCGCTATGCCGAGGGCGGGATCGAGGCCCTGTCCGATGTCCAGCGCCCGGGCAGGGAGCGGGAGATAGACGAACTGGCCCTGATCGCGGACACCCTGACCAACGACGGGAAGCCCCCGGCAGAGTTGGGGATCTCGCACTGGTCCGCCCGGATCATGGCCGAACGCCACGGAGTCTCCTTTTCCTCTGTGGCCCGGATCTGGCGCCGTTGGAAAATTCAGCCGCACCGGCTCGAGAAGTTCAAGTTCTCCACCGACCCCGCCCTGGAGTCCAAGCTCCGGGACGTGGTGGGCCTGTACATGTCCCCGCCGGAAAACGCGGTGGTGGTGAGTATCGATGAGTTATGCGAAGCTTCGCATGACTCATCTGATGTGACTTCGCATCAGATGAGAAAACCCCAATCCAGGCCCTGTCCCGTACCGGCCCGGATCAGCCGTTGTCCTCGACGCACCCGCTGCAGCAGACCCACGATTACAAGCGCAACGGCACCACCACCTTGTTCGCCGCCCTCGAGGTCCTCACGGGCAAACTCAGCGCGAACGCCTTCTATCCCAAGCACACCAACATCGAGTTCGTCGACTTCCTTAGCCGGGCAGCCGACGCCCACCCCGGGGTTGAGCTCCATGTCATCTGCGACAATTACGCGACGCATAAGCACCAGAACGTGAAGGACTGGCTGGCCGACAACCCGCGGGTCACCCTCCACTTCACCCCGACCAGCTGTTCCTGGCTGAACATGGTGGAGATCTTCTTCGGGATCATCACCCGCCAGTGCCTCAAACGCGGGGCATTCAGCTCCGTGAAAGAACTGGAAGAAACCATGGAACGCTACATCGAGAACTACAACCAGAACGCCAAACCATTCATCTGGACCAAATCAGCGGAGTATCTCCTGGGCAAGATGAAACGCAAACAAACCATTAACACGGAACACTAGCGACCGTGTATGCCACGGTACGGGGGCGAGGTGAATGCTCGGCAATGGAACGTTGTTGGTAATGCGGCCGCCCAGCGGCAACTGGACTTTCATGACCCGGACCGCTGCTGCGGAGCACAGCATCGAACCGGTCAGGCTGACGGCCACGATTGCATCCCCGCTCCCCCGCGCTTATCGCATCCACTGAGGCAGCGGCCCCGAAGGTTCCCGCGTTGCTGAACGGGACGTCCACCCTGCCCCGGCGCCGGACAGCTTCGGCGAAGAGACGCTCGACATCGATCGGCACGGTGACGTCACACACCACCGAGTGCGCCTGGGGGTGATCCCCTGCAGGCTCGATCAATTGTTGCCGGCGGCGTCCTCCCAGGACAACCCGCTGACCCTCGGCAAGCCTTAGCCGGGCAACCGCTCTGCCGATACCGGAGCCGGATCCGGATCCGGATCCGGTCACAAAGGCAACTTTGATCCTTGGCTCGGGGTGGTGGTCACGAAACTCCTTCTGACTTGGAACGGGACAACGGACCCCGCCGAGAAGGAGCCCGCAATGCAGCGGGTAGGGCTGTCAGCCGGGGGCCGTGCTGACAGCCCCACTCCTCCTCAAGCGTGCGCCTTGAGGCGTTATCGGCCAAGGCCGCTTGACGGCCCCCATCCTCATCGCTAATCTCGAATAGCAAGAAAGTTTTCTCACAATATGAAACTTCTTGCCAAACATTCAACGATGAAGAGAGACTGGCCATGGCTGCAGGAGAAGATACCTCCCATATCCTCAGCGGGTTGACAAACCAGCTGCCTGATCGTGATCCGGAAGAGACCGCCGAGTGGCTGGAGTCCCTGGACACGCTGATTCAGGAACAGGGCACCGAGCGTGCCCAGTACATAATTCGCAGCCTGCTCCAGCGGGCCGGCGCGCAGAGCGTGGGTGTTCCGATGGTCACCACCACGGACTACGTCAACACGATCCCGGTGGACCAGGAGGCGCCGTTCCCCGGGGACGAGGAGATCGAGCGGAAGTACCGTGCCTGGCTGCGGTGGAACGCCGCGGTCATGGTGCACCGGGCGCAGCGGGCCGATATCGGCGTCGGCGGGCACATCTCGACCTATGCCGGGGCCGCGACCCTGTACGAGGTCGGGTTCAACCACTTCTTCCGCGGCAAGGACCACCACGGCGGCGGGGACCAGGTCTTCTTCCAGGGCCACGCCTCCCCCGGCATGTACGCCCGCGCCTTCATGGAAGGCCGTTTGTCCGAGGAGGACCTGGACGGGTTCCGCCAGGAGAAGTCCAAGGAAGGGCACGCGCTTTCGTCCTACCCGCACCCGCGGCTCATGCCGGAGTTCTGGGAGTTCCCCACGGTCTCCATGGGCATCGGCCCGATGAACGCCATTTACCAGGCGCAGTCCAACCGCTACCTGCACAACCGCGGCATCAAGGACACCTCGGACCAGCAGGTCTGGGCGTTCCTGGGCGACGGCGAAATGGACGAGCCCGAGTCCCGCGGCCTGCTCCAGCTCGCCGCGAACGACAAGCTGGACAACCTGAACTTCGTCATCAACTGTAACCTCCAGCGCCTCGACGGACCCGTCCGCGGCAACGGCAAGATCATGCAGGAACTCGAGGCGTTCTTCCGCGGCGCCGGCTGGAACGTCATCAAGGTCGTCTGGGGCCGCGAGTGGGACAACCTGCTGGCCAAGGACGAGGACGGCTCGCTCGTGAAGATCATGAACGAGACGGTCGACGGGGACTACCAGACGTACAAGGCCGAGTCCGGCGCGTTCGTCCGCGAGCACTTCTTCGGCCAGACCCCGCAGACCAAGGAAATGGTCCAGGACCTCTCCGACGACGAGATCTGGAACCTCAAGCGCGGCGGCCACGACTACAACAAGGTCTACGCCGCCTACAAGGCCGCCACCGAGTTCAAGGGCAAGCCCACGGTCATCCTGGCGCACACGGTCAAGGGCTACGGCCTGGGCACCCACTTCGAGGGCCGCAACGCGACCCACCAGATGAAGAAGCTCACGATGGCGGACCTCAAGGCCTTCCGCGACCACCTGCGCATCCCGATCACGGACGAGCAGCTGGAAGCGGACCTGTACCGGCCGCCGTATTACCACCCCGGCATGGACTCCCCGGAGATCCAGTACCTCATGGGCCGCCGCAAGGAACTCGGCGGTTTCGTCCCCGAGCGCCGCTCCGAGCACGCCGAGATCACCCTCCCGGACGAGAAGACCTACGCGTTCACCAACCGCGGCTCCGGCAAGCAGATGGCGGCCACCACGATGGCGTTTGTCCGCCTGCTCAAGGACCTCATGCGGGACAAGGAGTTCGGCAAGCGCATCGTGCCGATCGTCCCGGATGAATCCAGGACCTTCGGCATGGACGCCTTCTTCCCGACGGCGAAGGTCTACAGCCCGGACGGCCAGAACTACCTCTCCGTGGACCGCGAGCTCGTCCTGGCGTATAAAGAATCGGCACAGGGTCAACTGATCCACCCTGGTATCAACGAGGCCGGGGCCGTGGCAGCCTTCACCGCCGCCGGAACCTCCTACGCCACCCACGGCGAACCGCTCATCCCGGTCTACGTCTTCTACTCGATGTTCGGGTTCCAGCGCACCGGGGACTCCTTCTGGGCCGCGGCGGACCAGATGACGCGCGGGTTCATCATCGGCGCCACCGCGGGCCGGACCACCCTCACCGGCGAAGGCCTGCAGCACGCCGACGGGCACTCCCCGCTCCTGGCCTCCACCAACCCCGCCGTCGTCACCTACGACCCGGCGTACGGCTACGAGATCGGCGTGATCATCCGCGACGGCCTGAACCGGATGTACGGCCCCGCCTCAACAGACCGGAACCTGATGTACTACCTCACGGTCTACAATGAGCCCATCATCCAGCCCCCGGCACCGGAGAACATGGACGTCGAGGGCATCATCAAGGGCATCTACCTACTGGCGCCGGCCAAAATTGACGGCCCGCGCACGCAGATCCTCGCATCCGGCGTGTCTGTCCCCTGGGCTCTGGAAGCCCAGCGGGTCCTCGCCGAGGACTGGGGCGTCTCCGCCGACGTCTGGTCCGTGACGTCCTGGAGCGAACTGCGCCGCGACGCCATGGCCGCCGAGGAGGAGGCTTTCCTCAACCCCGGCCAGCCCGCCCGCGTCCCGTTCGTCACCGAACAGCTCGCCGGCGCGACGGGTCCGATTGTGGCCGTGACCGACTACATGAAGGCCGTGCCGGACCAGATCCGCCAGTTCCTCCCGAACGAGTTCGCCTCCCTCGGTGCGGACGGCTTCGGCTTCTCGGATACCCGCGCCGCCGCACGCCGCTTCTTCAAGAATGACATCCACTCTGTAGTGGTCCGTTCCCTGCAGATGCTGGCCCGCCGAGGAGAGGTCGATGCCCAGGCTCCGGCCCACGCCATCGAGAAGTACAAGCTGCACAACGTCAACGCCGGCACCACCGGAGGGTCCGGCGGGGATTCCTGACGGACTTTAGGGGCCCCTGCAGCTTTGAGGGCCGCTGATGATTCAGTGCTCGACCAGGCAGGCGCCCGGCTGGGATATCCCAGCCGGGCATCTGCTGTGCAGTCGTTGAGAGCCTGGGCACGGGATCCGGGATCCCCGGCTGCCTCGGAAGCAGATACACGGCCGGCCCTCGGAGCCGTACAGGACACTGGTGGGTCAGGTGCTGTCCATGCGTGCAGGAGCAGACTTAAGGAGCACGTTCCGGTCGCTCTATGGTGCCGGTAAGCCCACTGGTTAGTCTTCTGGTGAGGGCACGGTTTCTTGTCCGCGGGACCGTGGATTGTTGCCGTCGAGCACGAATGTCAGATTTGTTGTTTATCCGCCCTCAACGGAACACAGACACCTTATTTCTGCAGGAAGCGGAAGGCGGAGGCGGATCGGTCCTGGTGGTGATCAACCCGCGCTGCGCACACCCGCCCCCATTTTCAGCGTCAGCGCGTACGCCGGCCGGCAAACGGGTGACTGTGCAGCCAGCGTGAAAAGCGGCCCGGGGTATCCTCCCGGACTGTGCGGGGGGAGAAATCCGGATCCGTTCCGCCGCCGGCAGGAAAATACAACTCCGGCGCTGACTCTGCCGACCTCGCCGCGGATTCCGTCTGAGCGGGTTCCCGTTCCGTCTCACGTGACATGATGGTCTCCAATGTCCGTATAATGAAAAACTTATCTTGCTTTATGAAAATATAACGGGCATCCGACGGACGGGTCAAGAGGTGCGGCGCCGTATCGGCCACGGGGCGGTCATCGAGGAAATTTTCAGATTGTGATGTACAACACGGATAAAGTGGTCTACTGTTCAAGGACATCGTGGTGCAAGTCACGAGACCTGGGAGCAGCAGGCAGGGTTGTAATGAGCTGACATCTATTGATGTCGGCTTTTTTGTTGGGTCGACAGCCATTGTGGCGCAGCGAAAAGCGTGCCTATTTTCAATGTGAATATTTTTTTTCACATCACGGAAGTTTGGAGCAGACCATGAGCAGCAAGATCATCCTCGGTGAAAACCAGTTCGGCAAGGCCGAAGTCCGGGTCGTCAGGATCACGCGGGATTCGGACCGTCACGAAATCGAGGACCTGAACGTCACCTCACAGCTTCGCGGCGATTTTTCCGCTGCGCACCTCGAGGGCGACAACAGCCACGTTGTACCGACCGACACCCAGAAGAACACGGTTTATGCCTTTGCTCGTGAGGGCATCGGCTCGCCGGAAGCCCTGCTGCTTCGTCTGGGCGATCACTTCACGTCCAGCTTCGACTGGGTCTCGGGCGGACGCTGGGAGGCTGAGGCTTACAGCTGGGACCGGATCCAGTCCCACGGCACCGCCCACGACCACTCGTTCGTGCGCAACGGCCAGGAAGTCCGCACCGCCGTCCTCGTCCGCGACGGTGACACGAACCACCTCATTTCCGGGCTCCGGGACCTGACCGTGCTCAAGACGACCCAGTCAGGCTTCGTCGACTACCCCAAGGACAAGTACACGACCCTGCAGGAGACCACCGACCGGATCCTCGCCACGGACGTCGCGGCGCGCTGGCGCTTCAAGACCGGAACGGACTTCAGCGGCCTCGACTTCAACAAGAGCTACGAAGATGTCAAGAGCCTTCTGCTGGAGGGCTTCACCGAGAACTACTCCCATGCCCTGCAGCAGACGCTCTTCGACATGGGCAAGAAGGTCCTTGAGGCCCACAGCGAGATCGATGAAATCAAGTTCTCGATGCCGAACAAGCACCATTTCCTGGTGGATCTCTCACCCTTCGGCCTGGACAACCCCAACGAAGTCTTCTTCGCCGCCGACCGGCCGTATGGCCTGATCGAGGCCACCGTCCAGCGTGAAGAATCCGCCCCGGCAGCCATTGCATGGTCGGGAATCGCGGGCTTCTGCTAAGGAAAAACGTCGCATGGCGCAGGCGCACCCACCGGCCTGCCTACCCGACCGCGTCACCGCCTCACCGAGCTATCCGCAGCACAGCAGCACCGCGTTAACCGCAGCCCAGTTAGCCAGACACCTGTTAGCCAGACGACGACGTCTGCCATGAACCAAGAAAGTCTGCCATGAACAAGAAGAACGCCAAGAATGCCGAAGAGGTGACCGGCGGCCGCACAGCTCCCGCTCGTCCCGAAGACGAACGGCTCTCCGTCGGGAGCAGCTTCGCCTACGGATTCCAGCATGTCCTGACCATGTACGGCGGTATCATCGCGGTGCCGCTGATCGTGGGCCAGGCAGCCGGCCTGGCGCCGGCCGACATCGGGATCCTGATCGCCGCCGCCCTGTTCATGGGCGGCCTGGCCACCCTGCTCCAGACCCTGGGACTCCCGTTCTTCGGCTCGCAACTGCCTCTCGTGCAGGGCGTTTCATTCGCCAGC
Source organism: Arthrobacter sp. UYCo732 (assembly GCF_040547265.1). Taxonomy (NCBI): domain Bacteria; kingdom Bacillati; phylum Actinomycetota; class Actinomycetes; order Micrococcales; family Micrococcaceae; genus Arthrobacter; species Arthrobacter sp. UYCo732. Next base: position 49,289 of record NZ_JBEPPJ010000020.1, read on the forward strand.
GTAGCCACGATGGTGGCGATCGTCACCGGTGGCGGCGGACTGCCGTCAGTCTTTGGCGCCGTCATTGTCTCGGCGGCAATCGGTCTGTTGATCGCCCCGGTCTTTTCCAAGATCGTCCGGTTCTTCCCGCCCGTGGTGACGGGCACCGTCATCACCACCATCGGGCTGACCCTGATGCCCGTCGCGGCCAACTGGGCCATGGGCGGCAACCGGAAGTCCGAGGACTACGGCAGCATGGCCAACATCGGACTCGCTGCCATCACCCTCGCCCTGGTGCTGGTCCTGAGCAAGGTCGGCAGCGCCACCATTTCCCGCCTGTCGATCCTGCTGGCCATGGTGATCGGCACGATCGTCGCCGTCGTCACCGGCATGGCCAACTTTTCCAAAGTCGGCGACGGCCCCATCGTCGCCTTCCCCTCCCCGTTCCACCTGGGTGTCCCCACCTTTGAAATTGCAGCAATCATTTCAATGGTGATCGTTGTCCTGGTGATCCTGACCGAAACCATGGCCGACATTCTGGCCGTCGGCGAAATCGTCGGCACGAAGACCGACTCCAAGCGGATCGCAGCGGGTCTGCGTGCCGATATGGTCTCCAGCATGGTTGCCCCCGTCTTTGGTTCCTTCACGCAGAGCGCCTTTGCACAAAACGTAGGCCTGGTGGCCGTCACCAAGATCAAGAGCCGCTACGTGGTGGCGGCGGGCGGCGTGATTCTGGTCCTGCTGGGCCTGCTGCCGGTGCTGGGTCGCGTTGTCGCTGCCGTTCCTACGGCCGTCCTGGGTGGCGCCGGTATCGTGCTGTTCGGCACCGTGGCTGCCAGTGGTATCAGGACTCTCGCGAAGGTCGAGTACCGGAACAACATGAACCTGATTATCGTGGCGGCGTCGATCGGCTTCGGCATGGTCCCGATCGCCGCACCGACTTTCTATGACAAGTTCCCGGCCTGGTTTGGCACGATCTTCCACTCCGGCATCAGCTCCGCGGCCGTGATGGCGATCCTGCTGAACCTCCTGTTCAACCACCTTAAGGCCGGCAACTCCGAGAATCAGTCAGTTTTCGTGGCCGGCACCGGACGGGTCATCCGCAACGAAGACCTGAAGCTGCTAGCAGACGGCGACCACTTTGAAAACGGCAAACTGATCGACTGCGACGGCAAGGAAGTGCCCGTGGCACCGTTGGGCGACCCTGCCGAGCACTGACCCGCCGGCCGGAGCCCCCCGCTGAGGTCTATAGCAGCGGAAACCCCTGAAGCCCATGTTCACCAGGAACATGGGCTTCAGGGGTTTCCGCCGCTGACATCTCGCGGCGCGCTGCGATAGAGCGGCCCGGGCTTACCGGTGGTTCAGCTCACCCGAGATGACCTGGGCAGCAGCGCGCAGCAGCGGTACGGCACGCTCTGCGAAGGACTGATCCACGCGCGAGACCGGGCCGGACACCGAAATAGCCGACGGTGTCGGTGCACTGGGGACGGCCATGGCGAAGCAGCGGACGCCGATCTCCTGTTCCTCCTCGTCAATGGAGTAGCCGCGTTCGCGGATCAGTTTAAGATCCTGCAGCAGGGTGTCGATATCGCCGATGCTCTTCGAGGTGGCAACAGGCATCCCGCTGCGGTGGACGATGCCGCGGACGGTCTCGTCATCGAGCTGGGACAGGATGGCCTTGCCCACGCCCGTGGCGTGGGTGTGGGCCCGGCGGCCCACTTCGGTGAACATCCGCATGGAGTGCAACGAGGGCACCTGTGCCACATAGATGACCATGTCCGAGTCGAGCACAGCCATATTGGCTGTCTCGCCGAGCTGGTCCACGAGGGATTTCAGCTGCGGCCGGGCCAGGGCGCCGAGCTGCTGGTTGGCCCCTTCGCCCAGCCTGATCAGCCGGGGGCCCAGTGCATAGCGGCGGTTCGGCAGTTGGCGGATGTATCCCAGCGTCACGAGCGTGCGCAGGAGCCGGTGGATCGTGGGCAGCGGCAACTCCGTGGAGGACGAGAGTTCGCTGAGCGTGACCTCACCGCCGGCGTCGGTAATGAGTTCCAAGAGTTCGAAGACGCGCTCAACGGACTGCACGCCTCCGGGGGCTTTTTCAGCCATAACGGGGTCTCCTGCGGGATTGATGTGGCAATTAGTATCCACATCGTGAAAATACTTGGGTGCAAGAGTTAACAGTACGGCCCGAAGATGGAACCGGCACTCTAAGACTTGTATTTCCACAAAGTAGATAATAATATCCATAATACGAAACTTTTTGATTTAGCACAGCAGCCCAGACCTGGGCCCGAACTGGAGGAACATTCAATGGCGAACCCGAGCCCCGGAAATTCGATCACCCTGCGCGTGGACGCACCGTCCAGCTTCACCGCCACCAGCGAACTTGCAGCCGCCGTCGGCGCTGCCGGCGCTGCCATCACCGCCCTGGACGTCACCGAGTCCCACCATGAGACACTCGTGGTCGATGTCACCTGCAACACGACCGACGACGAGCATGCGGGCCGCGTGAAGGATGCGCTGAACGCACTTGAGGGCGTCACCGTCCGCAACGTTTCTGACCGCACCTTCCTCATGCACCTGGGCGGAAAACTCGAGGTTGTCCCCAAGGTGGCGCTGCGCAACCGCGACGATCTCTCCCGGGCCTACACTCCCGGGGTTGCCCGCGTCTGCCTGGCGATCGCAGAGAACCCCGACGCCGCCCGTAACCTGACGATCAAGCGCAACACTATCGCGGTTGTCACCGACGGCTCCGCTGTCCTGGGCCTGGGGAACATCGGTCCCGCGGCGGCTCTTCCGGTGATGGAAGGCAAGGCGGCCCTGTTCAAGCAGTTCGCCAACGTGGACGCGTGGCCGGTCTGCCTGGATACCCAGGACACCGAGGAGATCATCATGATCGTCAAGGCCCTCGCCCCTGTCTACGGCGGCGTGAACCTGGAGGACATCGCGGCACCGCGCTGCTTTGAGATCGAGAACCGGCTCCGCGAAGAACTGGACATTCCGGTCTTCCACGACGACCAGCACGGCACCGCCATCGTCACCCTGGCCGCGTTGACCAACGCACTGCGTGTCGTGGACAAAAAGCTTGGTGACGTCCGGATCGTGGTCTCCGGGGTCGGCGCCGCCGGGTCGGCCATCATCCAGCTGCTCAAGGCCCAGGGTGCCCGGCACATCATCGCCGCCGGACGCTCCGGTGCCATCCACTCCGGCGTGGACTACGACGACGAACACCGAACCTGGATCGCGGCCAACACCAATGAGGACGGTTTCTCCGGGACCCTGCACGAGGCGATCAAGGGCGCCGACGTCTTCATCGGCGTCAGCGCCCCCAACGTGATCGGCGAGGAGCAGGTCGCCGCCATGGCCAAGGACGCGATCGTCTTCGCCATGGCAAACCCGACCCCGGAAATCGACCCGGTCAGCGCGTCCCGGCACGCGGCAGTCGTGGCAACCGGCCGCAGCGACTTCCCGAACCAGATCAACAACGTGCTGGCCTTTCCCGGCTTCTTCCGCGGCCTGCTGGACGCCGGAGCGTCGGACATCATCCCGGAGATGCTGGTGGCGGCCGCCGAGGCAATCGCCAACCGGGTGGCTGACGATGAGCTCAATGCCAGCTACATTATCCCCAGCGTCTTCGATCCCCACGTTGCCGCCGACGTAGCGTCCGCGGTCGCCCACGCAGCCCATGCCGCCTCAGCCGCAAATTCCGTCAAAGCCTGATACACAGCCAAGGAAAGGACCGGACAATGGCGCACATAGTCACTGACCCGCACCCGATCGCACGTGCAGAGGAAATCCTGACGCCGGAGGCGCTGGCCTTTGTGGAGGAACTCCACAATCGCTTCGCCGGTACCCGTACCGACCTCCTCAAGGCCCGCACCGCGAAGCGCGAGCAAGTAGCCCGGACCGGGAAACTTGATTTCCTGCCGGAGACCCAAGACGTACGCAAGGGCACATGGGCGGTGGCCCCGGCACCAAAGGCGCTCCAGGACCGGCGCGTGGAAATGACCGGCCCAGCCACCCCCGCCAAAATGGCCATCAACGCACTGAACTCCGGCGCCAAGGTGTGGCTGGCAGATCTCGAGGATGCCAGCACACCCACCTGGCCCAACGTCATCGACGCACTCCTTAACCTCCGGGATGCCGCCGCCGGAACCCTTCGCTACACCTCCCCGGAAGGCAAGGAATACACCCTCCGGACAGACGCACCGCTCGCCGTCGTCGTCGCACGTCCCCGCGGCTGGCACATGGACGAACGCCACCTGCTCATTGACGGGCAGCCGGCCGTGGGTGCCCTCGTCGATTTCGGCCTGCACTTCTTCCACACCGCCCGGCAGCTGATCAGCAACGGCCACGGCCCGTACTACTACCTGCCCAAGATGGAGAGCCACCTCGAAGCACGGCTCTGGAATGACGTGTTTGTCTTCGCCCAGGACCACCTCGGCATCCCGCAGGGAACCGTCCGTGCCACGGTGCTGATCGAAACCATTCCTGCTGCGTTTGAAATGGACGAAATCCTTTACGAACTCCGCGACCACGCCTCGGGGCTCAACGCCGGCCGCTGGGACTACCTGTTCAGCATTATCAAGTACTTCCGCGACGCCGGTGCCAGCTTTGTTCTCCCGGACCGGGCCACGGTGGCCATGACGGCTCCGTTCATGCGCGCCTACACCGAGTTGCTGGTCAAGACCTGCCACCACCGCGGAGCATTCGCCATGGGTGGTATGGCCGCGGTGATCCCCAACCGGCGTGAACCCGAAGTCACAGCACAGGCCTTCGCAAAGGTCCGGGCGGACAAGACCCGCGAGGCGAACGACGGTTTTGACGGTTCCTGGGTGGCGCACCCTGACCTCGTTCCGATCTGTGCCGAGGTCTTTGACTCCGTCCTCGGCGCACGCCCCAACCAGCTGGACAAGCAGCGGCCGGAGGTGTCGGTCACCGCCGGCCAACTGCTGGATGTCGCATCAGCAGACGGGCAGGTCACCGAGGCAGGCCTGCGCCTGAACCTTTATGTTGCCGTGGCCTACACGGCGGTCTGGGTCTCGGGCAACGGCGCGGTGGCCATCCACAACCTCATGGAGGATGCGGCCACGGCCGAAATTTCCCGCTCCCAGGTGTGGCAGCAGATCCGCAACGCAGTGGTCCTCTCGGATACTGGCAACACGGTCACTCGCGAGCTGGTCGAGACGATCCTGGGTGAAGAAACGGAGAAACTGCGCGGCGAAGTGGGTCATGAGACCTTCGAGAAGTTCTACCTGCCTGCCAGTAAGCTGATCGGTGATATCTGCCTGTCCGAGGACTATACGGACTTCCTCACCACGCCCGCCTACGAATTGGTCGGCTGATATATGGGCATCAACGCTTCCTTGAGTCCAAGGGACCTGGCCGAAATCGAATCGCAACTGGCAGCGACCGACCGGCTGCTGGAGCAGAACTACCCGGGCGACGACGGCTCCCGCCAGCCGGTGCACACGGTCTATGTCCCGGCCGACCGGTTTACGCCGACATTCGCCGCGGACTGGGGCACCCAGGCGCTGGAGGCCGCGGACGCCCACGGCGGGCTGGTCCGCCTTGGCTCGCTTCTGGGCCAGGACGCTGAACTGGCAGAGTCGGTGGCTTCCCGGGTCGAGGCGAAGCTGCGCAGCGAACCGATCGAGGACCTCAGGCTTGACTTCGAGGATGGCTACGGGGACCGCGGAGACACCGCCGAGGACTCCGCTGCTGTCACGGCCGCCTCGGCCGTGACGGCCGCCGTCGCAGCCGGCACCGCACCGCCCTTCATCGGCATCCGCTTCAAGTGCTTTGAAGCCCCCACCCGGAACCGGGGGCTGCGCACGCTGGATCTCTTTATCTCCACGCTTGCCTCAGGCGGCGAGCTCCCGGAGGGCCTGATCCTTACCCTGCCCAAGGTCACCACGGTGGCCCAGGTGCAGGCCATGGACTATGCCGTCTCCCGGCTTGAGGAGATCCACTCATTGCCGCACGGACGGCTCAGGTTTGAAGTGCAGGTGGAAACACCCCAGCTGATCCTGGGCCCCGAGGGAACCTCGCCGGTAGCCCAGCTGGCACACATCGTCCCGGGCCGGATCAGCGGTTTGCACTACGGAACGTACGACTATTCCGCCTCCCTGCAGATCTCCGCCGAGTACCAGTCCATGGAGCACCCCGTGGCCGACTTCGCTAAAGAGGTCATGCAGCTGGCTGTCGCCGGCACGGGCATCCGCCTCTCCGACGGCTCGACCAACATCATCCCGGTGGGCGATGGCGTTGAAAATGCCTGGGCGATCCATGGCCGGCTGGTCCGCCGCTCGTTGGAGCGGGGCTACTACCAGGGCTGGGACCTGCATCCGGCCCAGCTGCCCAGCCGTTTTGCGGCGACGTATGCCTTCTACCGGCAGGGCCTTCCGGCCGCCGCGGCCCGTCTGCGAAACTATGTGCAACAAACCGAAGGCGGCGTCATGGACGAGCCGGCCACCGCCCGGGCACTGGCAGCGTTCGTGCTGCGAGGCGTCCAGTGCGGCGCTGTCGGTGCCGGCGAAGTCCAGGGGCTTGCCGGCGTCGGAGTCCCGACGCTAACCGCACTGGCCCACCCGCGGCTGGCCATCGCTTCCACCTCCTAAGTAAGGATCTAACCGATGGGCAAGTACTACACTCCCGAAGGCGGCCTGCCGCCGCAGACCCACCTCACGACCGAGCGCGCGATCGTCACGGAGGCTTATACGGTCATCCCCAAGGGTGTGCTGACGGACATCGTGACCAGCAACCTGCCGGGCTTCTCGAACACCCGCTCCTGGATCATCGCCCGCCCCATCTCCGGGTTCGCCACTACCTTCTCCCAGCTGATCGTGGAGATTGGTCCTGGCGGCGGCGCGCCCAAGGCGGAATTCGAGGCAGGCGTTGAAGGCGTCATCTTCGTGACCAGGGGCAAAGTCAACCTGACCCTTGACAGTGAACTGCACCAGCTCGAGGAAGGCGGCTACGCCTACATTGCTGCCGGCGCGCAGTGGGGCCTGGAAAATGTTTCGGACGATGTCGTGTCCTTCCACTGGATCCGCAAGGCTTACGAGCGGCTGGAAGGCTACGAGGCGAAATCCTTCGTCACGAGCGACCAGGAGGTCGAGCCGGGCGAAATGCCGGATGTCGACGGCGTCTGGAAGACCACGCGTTTCGCGGACCCCAACGACCTGGCACATGATATGCACGTGAACATCGTGACGTTCAAGCCCGGCGGTGTGATCCCATTCCCCGAAACCCATGTGATGGAGCACGGACTGTACGTTCTGGAGGGCAAGGGCATGTACTTGCTCAACAATGACTGGGTGGAGGTGGAGGCCGGCGACTTTATGTGGCTGCGCGCCTTCTGCCCGCAGGCCTGCTACGCCGGTGGCCCCGGCAACTTCCGATATCTGCTGTACAAGGATGTCAACCGTCAGATTCGCCTGACCTAATTATCCGTAAACGGCGCCCCGGCACATTCTGGCCGGGGCGCCGTCGTTTAATCGCCGCCCGGGCGTATCTGGGTTGACGGTGCGTGCCGCGAAGCCCTAAACTTTTCATAAAGCAAAATAAAGATTCCACAAAGCGGAATATCGAGAACGTGAAACCTGCCGGTTGTTGGCGGTTCAGAGGGCTAAGGACGAATCCAATGACGTATACCGTGAACTGCTCCATCCTGCTGACGGAACTGCCGCTCCTGGAACGGCCCGCAGCCGCCAAGGCGGCCGGCTTTGACGCTGTCGAATTCTGGTGGCCGTTTGACACCTCTGTTCCCTCGGACACCGAGGTTGCGACGTTCGAAAAGGCCATCACCGACGCCGGTGTCCAGCTCTCCGGCCTGAACTTCAACGCCGGCAACATGCCGGGAGGTGACCGCGGCCTGGTGTCCTGGCCGGCCCGCTCGGCCGAGTTCCTGGACAACATCGACGTCGTCGCCGGCATCGGGGAGCGCCTCGGCTGCAAAGCTTTCAACGCTCTCTACGGCAACCGCGTCGATGGGGAGTCCCCCGAGAAGCAGGATGCCGTCGGCGCCGAGAACCTCGCGACAGCAGCCGCCGGCGTCGCCCGGATCGGCGGCACCGTCCTCCTGGAGCCGGTCAGCGGAGCGCCGCGGTACCCGCTGCTCACCGCCGCCGACGCCCTGAAGGTGATCGCCCGGGTCAAGGAAGAATCCGGCGCGGACAACGTCAAGCTCCTCGCCGACTTCTACCACCTTGCCGTCAACGGCGACGACGTTGCCGCCGTCATCGAGCAGCACGCCAGGGACTTCGGTCACATCCAGATCGCCGACAACCCCGGCCGCGGAGCCCCCGGAACCGGCAACCTTCCGCTCGGCGAATGGATCTCCCGCAGCCGCGAACTCGGCTACACGGGCTACATCGGCCTCGAATACAAGGAACCGGCCGCAACGGCCTTCAACTGGGCAATCCGCCAGCCCGCCGCAAACTGACCGCGTACCCGGCCCCACACATTTCAGCAAAGGAAAACGTCATGAGCAACGTAACAGTCATCGGTCTCGGAATCATGGGCCTCCCCATGGCCGTCAACCTTGTCAAGGCCGGCCACAGCGTCACCGGCTTCAACCGCAGCCAGGACAAGATTGACGCGTTGATCGCCGAGGGCGGCCAGGGTGCAACGAGCATCGCTGATGCCGTCAAGGAAGCGGACGTCGTTATTACGATGGTGCCGGACTCCCCGGACGTCGAAGGCGTCGTCTCCGGACCCGAGGGCCTGTTCGCGAACGCGAAGCAGGGCACCCTCTGGATTGACGCCAGCAGCATCCGCCCGGATGTGGCCAAGCGGCTCGCGGACGATGCCCGGGCAGCCGGCATCCGCGCGCTGGACGCCCCGGTGTCCGGCGGCGAGCAGGGTGCCATCAACGCCGCCCTCTCCATCATGGTGGGCGGCAGCGCGGAAGACTTCGAGGCAGCACAGGACGTACTCAACGCTGTAGGCAAGACCATCGTCCATGTGGGCCCGGCCGGCTCCGGCCAGACGGTCAAGGCAGCCAACCAGCTGATCGTCGCCGTCAACATCCAGGTCCTGGGTGAAGCCGTCGCCTTCCTCGAGGCCTACGGTGTCGACACCGATGCGGCGCTCAAGGTCCTCGGCGGCGGCCTGGCCGGCTCCAAGGTCCTGGACCAGAAGGGCCAGAAGATGCTGGACCGCGACTTCGCGCCCGGCTTCCGCCTCGCCCTCCACCACAAGGACATGGGCATCGTCACTTCGGCCGCCCGCGAGGCCAACGTCTCACTTCCCCTCGGCGCCCTCGCCGCGCAGCTTGTCGCCGCCACCGTCAACCAGGGCGACGGCGGCCTCGACCACTCCGGACTGTTCAAGCAAACCCTCCAGCTCAGCGGCCGCAAGTAACACTGCCGCACATCAGCCGCACCAGCACACCCAACAGACTTTCAAGGAGAACACCATGACGAAGATGCGCACCGTAGACGCAGCCGTCGCCATCCTGGCAAAGGAGGGCGCCATTGAGGCGTTCGGCCTGCCAGGCGCGGCGATCAACCCCTTCTACTCCGCGATGCGGGAGCACGGCGGGATCCGCCACACCCTCGCCCGGCACGTGGAAGGCGCCTCCCACATGGCCGACGGGTATTCCCGGGCCAAGGACGGCAACATCGGCATCTGCATCGGCACGTCCGGGCCCGCCGGCACCGACATGATCACCGGACTGTACGCTGCCTGGGCGGACTCCATCCCCATGCTGTGCATCACCGGACAGGCCCCCGTCGCCAAGCTGCACAAGGAAGACTTCCAGGCCGTGGACATCGAATCCATCGCCAAGCCGGTCACCAAGATGGCCATGACGGTGCTCGAGCCCGGCCAGATCCCGGGTGCCTTCCAGAAGGCCTTCCAGCTGATGCGCTCCGGCCGCCCCGGCCCGGTGCTGCTGGACCTGCCGTTCGACGTGCAGATGGCCGAGATCGAGTTCGACATCGACACCTACGAGCCCCTGGCCGTCGAGAAGCCCAAGGCCAGCCGCAAGCAGCTGGAAAAGGCGCTGGACATGCTCACCGCAGCGAAGCACCCGCTGATCGTGGCCGGCGGCGGCGTGATCAACGCTTCGGCCTCGGCGCAGCTTGTTGAACTGGCCGAACTGCTGGGCGTCCCGGTCATCCCCACCCTGATGGGCTGGGGCTCCATCCCGGACGACCACCGCCTGATGGCCGGCATGGTGGGCCTGCAGACCTCACACCGCTACGGCAACGAGACCATGCTGGCCTCGGACTTCGTGATCGGCATCGGCAACCGCTGGGCCAACCGCCACACCGGCGGACTGGACACCTACACGGCCGGCCGCAAGTTCGTGCACATCGACATCGAGCCCACCCAGATCGGCCGCGTCTTCTCCCCGGACCTGGGCATCGCCTCCGACGCCGGCGCGGCACTGGACGGGCTCCTGGAGCTCGCCCGGGAACGCAAGTCCGCCGGCACTTTGCCGGACTACAGCACCTGGGTCGCCGAATGCGTCCAGCGCAAGGGCTCGCTGCAGCGCAAGACGCACTTTGAGAATGTCCCGATCAAGCCCCAGCGCGTGTACGAGGAAATGAACAAGTCCTTCGGCAAGGACACCACCTACGTGACCACGATCGGCCTGTCCCAGATTGCCGGCGCGCAGATGCTGCACGTCTTCGGGCCGCGCAAATGGATCAACGCCGGCCAGGCCGGCCCGCTGGGCTGGACCGGACCCGCCGCGCTCGGCGTAGTCCGAGGCAAGCCGGGCGAGACCGTCGTCGCCCTCTCCGGTGACTACGATTTCCAGTTCATGATCGAAGAACTCGCCGTTGGCGCCCAGTTCAACCTCCCGTACGTGCATGTGGTGGTGAACAACTCGTACCTGGGCCTGATCCGCCAGTCCCAGCGCGGCTTCAAGATGGAACAGAACGTGTCCCTGGCGTTCGATAACATCAACTCCCCGGAGACCAACGGCTACGGCGTGGACCACCTGAAGGTCGCCGAAGGCCTGGGCTGCAAAGCCATCCGGGTGGAAGACCCCAAGGACCTGCCGGCAGCCTTCGACAAGGCCAAGGCGCTCATGAGCGAGTTCAACGTCCCGGTCGTGGTCGAAGTGATCCTGGAGAAGATCACCAACATCTCCATGGGCACAGAGATCAACGCGGTCAACGAGTTCGAGGACCTCGCCGCACAGGGCGAGGACGCCCCGACGGCCATCATCGCCCTGCTGGACTAGTACCAGCCGCCTCCCGCGCGCCAACCCGGCACGTCTGATTCATCGAAAGGAAACCCCGGCATGCGAGTGGTCATAGCACCGGACAAGTTCAAGGGCTCACTATCGGCCCCGGACATTGTCACCCACCTCACAAAGGGTCTTCAATCCTTGAAACAGACTGCCGGGCAGGTCCTGGACGTGGATGGCATCCCCGTGGCCGACGGCGGCGAGGGCACCCTCGACGCCGCCGTCGGCTCCGGCTTCACCCGCCGCAGCGCCGTCGTCAGCGGCCCGACGGGCGAGCCGCTTGAGGCCGAATTCGCCGTGCGGGGCCGCGAGGCAGTCATTGAAATGGCGACGGCGTCAGGACTCGCCGTGTTGCCCGGAGGCACGAAGGACGCACTGGGGGCAACGTCCCTGGGCACCGGGCAGCTGATCCGGGCGGCCCTGGACGCTGGTTGCCGCAAGATTATCCTCGGCGTCGGCGGAAGCGCCAACACCGACGGCGGCGCCGGGGTGCTGCAAGGCCTGGGTGCGCGCTTCATGGATGCGGACGGAAACCAGCTTCCGGCTGGCGGGGCCGCACTGGCCCGGCTGAAGTGGATTGACTTCTCCGATTTCGATCCACGGCTGGAGGACACCAGGTTCGTGCTGGCCAGCGACGTCGACAATCCGCTGCTTGGCCCGGACGGCGCGGCGGCGGTGTTTGGCCCGCAAAAGGGGGCCGCCACTGAGGACGTCCGCACGCTGGACTCCGCACTGGCACGTTACGTGCAGGTGCTCGGCGACGAGCTGGGCTCCCGGGCGCTGAAGGCTGCGGAAGCCCCGGGCGCCGGCGCCGCAGGCGGTGTCGGGTATGCCGCCATTGCAGTCCTCGCCGCCTCCCGCCGGCCGGGAATCGACGTCGTCCTGGAATTTACCGACCTCGCGCACCGGCTGGTCGGGGCGGACCTCGTGATCACCGGCGAAGGCAGCCTGGACGAACAAAGCCTGCTCGGCAAAACCCCCATGGGAGTAGCTCGGGCGGCGGCGCTGGCCGGCGTCCCGATCATCGCCGTCTGCGGACGCACCACGCTGACGGCCGACCAGCTGAGCGCCGCAGGGTTCCAGGCGACGTTTGCCTTGACCGCGATTGAAGACAACGTGGAAACGTGCATCAACGAAGCCGGGCGTCTCCTCGAGCAGATCGGCACCATCATCGGCAATCAGCTCGGTCCCGATTCCCCCTGGTTCCAGCCCAAGAAAACCTCATCCTCGAAGGAGTCCCTTAGTGCCTGAAGAACGCTATGACTTGGTTGTTCGCGGCCGGCGTGTGCTGACGACGGCCGGGATCGCGGCACGTGAGGTCGGGATCCGGGGCGGTCGGATCGTTGCGATCGAACCGCTAGGTAATGCCCTGGCCGGGGCGGAGCTCATTGATCTGGCCGATGACGAGACAATGATCCCGGGCCTGGTCGATACCCACGTCCACGTCAACGAACCTGGCCGCACGGAGTGGGAAGGCTTCGCGTCCGCGACCCGGGCCGCCGCAGCCGGCGGCGTGACCACCATCATCGACATGCCGCTGAATTCGATCCCGCCCACCACCACGGTGGAGAACCTCAAGCTCAAGCGCGAGGTCGCCGCGGACCAGGCGTTTGTGGATGTCGGCTTCTGGGGCGGCGCGGTCCCGGGTAACAAGGCGGACCTTCGCCCCCTCCACGACGAGGGCGTCTTCGGGTTCAAGTGCTTCCTGCTGCACTCGGGGGTGGACGAGTTCCCGCACCTCGAAGCGGACGAGATGGAGGAGGACATGGCCGAGCTCAAGTCCTTCGACTCGCTCATGATCGTCCACGCCGAAGACTCCCACGCGATCGACCGCGCCCCGCACCCGGGCGGAGACCACTACGCGAACTTCCTCTCCTCACGCCCGCGCGGGGCCGAGAACAAGGCCATCGCCGAAGTCATCGAACGCGCCCGCTGGACCGGAGCGAGGGCCCACATCCTGCACCTGTCCTCCTCGGACGCGCTGCCGATGATCGCTTCGGCCAAACGCGACGGCGTGCACCTGACCGTGGAGACCTGCCCGCACTACCTGACCCTGATGGCCGAGGAAATCCCCGACGGCGCCACCGCCTACAAATGCTGCCCGCCGATCAGGGAGGCCTCCAACCGGGAACTGCTCTGGAAAGGCCTGCAGGAAGGCACCATCGACTGCATCGTCTCGGACCACTCCCCCTCGACCCTGGACCTGAAAGACCTCGAGAACGGCGACTTCGCCGTCGCCTGGGGCGGAGTGTCCTCCCTGCAGCTGGGACTGTCCCTGATCTGGACCGAGGCCCGGCACCGCGGCATCACCCTGGAACAAGTCATCTCCTGGATGGCCGCCAAACCCGCCGAACTCGCCCGCCTGTCCACCAAGGGACGGCTCGCCCTCGGCTACGACGCGGACTTCGCCATCTTCGCCCCCGACGACGCTTACGTCGTGGACGTCACCAAACTTCAGCACAAGAACCCCATCACCCCCTACGACGGCAAAGCGCTCTCCGGCGTCGTGCGCAAAACCTACCTCCGCGGCCAGCAAATCAACCACCACACCCCCCACGGCACCCTGTTGCGCCGCGGCGGCGTCTAACCCGCAGCGCCAGTGGCTGTCAATGCCCCTGCCCCCCCGCCTGAGGGCACATGAGGAACAGAGTCCGGGCTCGGTGGGGCAACGCCCGGGCCCCAAAAACGCGCCCAAGGGCCTGGCGATCTGGGTTGAATCGTCCTGCGCAGATGAAGCTGCCATGGTTCACGCGGCGGAGGTTCTGCTGGAGCGCGTGCTGAGAATTGTTCCGGAGGCGGAAGTCCATCATCGGTCTGCCACCGGAACAGCCCAACCCGGCCCCCGCCCCAATTCGGGGATCGATGAAGATGCCGCTGAACGAGACGACGCCGGAGTCCGGCCCCGGCCCGGCCTCCGCAGGATGGCTGTGGACCTTGCCACCGAATCAGTTCTGGTTGATGAACAACCTGTGCCGCTGACCGGCGTCGAATTCAGGCTCTTGCGGTACCTTGTGGAAAACTGCTCGCGGCCGATAGCCCGCAGTGAACTCCAGGAGTTCCTTGAGTCGCTCAAGTTCCCGGGGTGCGCCCCGCGATCCATCGACGCCTATGTGGCCCGCGTACGGCGCAAGCTGGGTGGTGCCCGGTACACGATCGCCACCAATCGAGGGGGCGGCTACCAGTTCGTCCCCGGGCCCTACGCCAAAGTGCGTGGGCCTGCCGAATACTCCATCTAAGTCGTTCAGCCCGAAAGACCCGATTTCCACGACCTGCATAGGAAGATCATGAACCTGAACCCGACACCCCAGACCACCTCCGTAAAGCTGCTGCCCGGTACGCCTGCGCCGGGCTTCACCCTGGTCGACGCCGGCGGCGGCCCGGTGTCGCTGGCCGACTACCGCGGCCGGAGCGTCATCGTGTACTTTTACCCGAAGGCTGCCAGCCCGGGCTGCACGACCGAGGCGTGCGATTTCCGCGACAGCCTGGCCTCCCTGAAGAACTCCGGTTATGAAGTCCTGGGCATCTCCCCGGATTCCCCTACGGACCTGGCCCACTTCACCGGCGACCAGGGGCTTACCTTTCCGCTTCTGGCCGACGAAGATCACGCCGTGGCCCTTGCCTACGGCGCGTGGGGCGAGAAACTAGTGAACGGCGAGGTTACCGAGGGCCTTGTCCGTTCCACCGTCGTCGTGGATCCCGACGGCGACGTCTCCCTCGCGCAGTACCAGGTCACCGCGAAGGGCCACGTGGCGGAACTGAAAGCAGCCCTGGGCCTCTAGGGCCTGTCTCCCAAATAGGTTGATCCCCGGCTGGAAAACTTGGAGCGTGGCTCGTTTCCAGGTCTTTACCGATGCCCAGTGGGCCCGCGTTGAGCCGTTGCTGCCCAGTTCCGACGGCCAGCGCGGTCGCCCGTTCCGGAACCACCGCCAGGTCGTCAAGGGCATTGCCTACCGGTACCGGTGCGGGATTGCGCGGCGGGACCTGCCGGAGCAGTTCGGTCTGTGGTAGACGGTGTGGAAGCGCCGCCGCCGTTTCGCAGCAGACGGGATCTGGGACCGGATCCACGCCGTCGGGCGTTCCCGGGGCGGGCTGAGCATAAAGATCCACCACGCCTGCGACGGGAAAGGCCGGCCTCTGGCGTTCATTATTGGACCGGGCCAGGGCTCGGACTCACGGGTGTTCCCGCATCATTGACGCCATCAACGTCCCGCGCCCCGGAACGGGACGGGACGGGGCGCGGACCCGCCCCGACGCGGTGACGGGTGACAAGGCCTACTCCTCCCGGGGCCAACCGTTAGCTCCTGCGGGCCCGGAAGATCAAGGCCGTCGTTCCCGAGCCCACGAACCAGATCGTCGCCGAACGAGCATTTTTTTGCATGCTGAATCGCCCCGGGAGCAGTCCGCTGCTGGGGCCCAGCTTTTCTTTTAAGGACCGCTTCAAGAAAAGTCTTGACGTCGACAAGTGTGAGACCTCACACTTGTTTTTGGGATCCCAAACGGGTATCCCAAGAAGGTATCCCAAAAGGGATTCATCACTTAGGTCCGAAGAACAGCCCCTGCCGTCTCTCCACCTGCCGGTATGGACAACGTTGACGACGGTCGTGTCCGGTGAGGATCAATCCCCCGGTTCGCACCCATATCAGAGGTACACATCATGGACAGTTCGGCAGGCATTGATGACCGGCCATTGCGCGAGAGCGTGCGTGATGCGATCCGCAACCGGATCTTCGAGGGCCACTATGCTCCGGGCACGCGGCTTGTCGAGCGCGACCTTGCGGATGAGTTCAGCGTCTCCAGGTTGCCGGTTAGAGAGGCTCTGCGCATGCTGCGGCAGGAGGGACTCGTTAGCGACCGGGCGAACTCGCGGGGAACAGTGGTCAGCAGCCTGACGCCCGAGCAGGTCGCCGACCTGTTCGATGTCAGACTTGCCCTGGAGGTCCTGGCGAGTGAACTGGCAGCCGCACGGGCCACCCGCGCGGAGCTCACACATCTGAATTCTCTGCTGGACACGGCGCAAAGCTGCTTGGCGACAGGATCAATTTTCGAAGCCCATGCAGCAAACAATCAGTTCCACGACGCCATCACCAGTATCGCGCGGAACGAGTTCCTGCGGGCGGCGTTGGAGCCGCTTCAAGGTCGGATGCACTGGCTTTTCCGGCACGCAACGGATCTTCCCGAGCTGATCCGGGAACACCGCCAACTTTACGAAGCCATCGCCAGCGGCGACCCTGATCGCGCCGGCGCTGCGTCCAGGGAACACATCCAGAAGTACCGCAAGGACTATTACCTGCACCACTGACCCCGGGTACTCGAGACGGTTCGCTGCCATCGGCCTGCCGTCGCTCTATTTAGTGCACCCAAAAATCGTCACTCGGCGGAAGCCGAACTCCACAGAAGGGTATCCAATGGAAGATTTGCCAGATCTTGTCATTTCCAATGCGACGGTCGTCAACGCCGACGGCCGCAAGAACGCACACGTGCTCATCAAGGGCCGAAAGATCGCGGAACTCGTTGACGCCGCTCATCGGGTGCCCCGAGCAGCCGCCACTGTCGACGCTCGCGGGCGCCTGTTACTCCCCGGCGGGGTGGACGGCCACTGTCACGTCGCCCAGGTTACGGGCAAACACCGCACCCTCGACGATTATTCGGTGACGTCGACGGCAGCACTCTGGGGTGGCACCACCACAATCATTGATTTCGGCATCCCGCGGGACGACGCCGAAACGCCGTTGGAGGCAGCCCGCAACAAGATTGCCCTGGCCCGGGAGTCGCGCTGCGATGTGGGCCTGCACGCATCCGTGGTCACGTGGGATGCAACGGTGCCGGCACAGCTGGACGAGCTCGCTGAGCTGGGAATCCGGTCCGTGAAGATGTATACAACGAATCGCGGCTCCACGATGGCGGACAACGACACCATCCTGCGCGTCATGAAGCAAATGGTCCGGCTCGACGGGCTTACCTACATTCATGCTGAACACGACGCGATCATCGCCGACTGCACCGCAGAGCACGCAGCCACCGGTGACATCGGCATTAGTCACCTGCACCGGACCCGGCCGGAGCTCGCCGAAGAAATCTCCGTGAAAGAAACCCTGGCCATGGCCGAGTACACCGGAGCGCCGGTGTACTTCGTCCATCAGTCCACCCCGGGAGCTGTCGACCTGGTGACCGAAGCCCGAATGGACGGGCTCAGGGCCTATTCGGAGACCTGTCCGCACTATCTGACGCTGGACGAAACCGTCTACGGCGAAGACTTTCCGGAATGGTACGCCTGCTGCCCGCCGATGCGCAGCCCGGAAACGGTCGCCGCCCTCAAGGAACGGGTACTCGCCGGCGCCATCGACACCGTCGCGTCGGACCACTCCTGTTACGACCTGTCACAGAAACGCGAACGCAGTGACGACATCCGGCAGATGCCGCACGGGCTTCCGGGTGTCGAAACCAGGATGCCTGTCACCTTCACGACCATGGTTTCGCCCGAAGGCCATGGTGCTGAACGCTTCGTGGAGGTCTTCTCCGCCGGGCCGGCCCGCATCAACGCCGTTCCGGGAAAGGGCGTCGTAGCGCCCGGTTTCGACGCAGACCTTGTCCTGGTCGACCCTACCGAAGTACGGACCGTCTCCGGCGCCGCCCTGCATATGGGCACCGATTTCTCCCCGTTCGACGGGAAGGCTCTGCGGGGCTGGCCCCAGCTTGTGGTCTCAGCCGGACGGATCGTCGTGGATGAAAACGGATTCCACGACCCCGGCCCGGTCGGCCGGTTCATCAAGCGCCACGGATTCCGGGACACCCCCGCAGCCCCGGCAGCACTCGAGGCCGTGAACCACACCGCCTAACAAACCGCATCACCCCAACCGAACCCACCAAAGATGTTTGACAAAGGAGTCATCATGGACGCAAGCCACGAGTCCCTGGCCGCGCTCGATCCATCGGGCCGGCTTTACAACGAGGACCTTGCCCCCGCAACAGAGCGGAAGTGGACCTCCTACAGTTTCTTCGCCGTCTGGATGTCGGCGATCCACAACATCGGCACCTACACGTTCGTAGCTGGCCTGTTCGTCATCGGCCTCACCGGCTGGCAGGTCCTGGCAGCAATCATGATCGGCACCGCGATCCTCTTCTTCGGCATGAACTGGGCCGGGAAAATGGGACAACAAACAGGCGTCCCCTTCCCCGTCATGGCACGCATCAGCTTCGGGATCTGGGGCGCCAATATCCCCGCCCTCATCAGAGCCGTCATAGCCATCTGCTGGTACGGAATCCAGACCTATCTGGCCTCCATGGCTGTCGTCGTCCTTCTCTTGAGGATCGATCCTGACCTGCAGCAGTGGCAGAACCAAAGCTTCCTTGGCCTGTCACTCCTGGGATGGGCCTGCTTCATCCTGCTCTGGATCCTGCAATTGTTGGTCATCACCCGCGGCATGGAAGCTGTCCGCCGCTTCCAGGACTGGGCCGGGCCCATTGTCTGGGCCGTCATGCTCGCCATGGCCATCTGGCTCTTCAGCCTGGCAGGATGGAACATCCCCATGGACCTCTCGATCAACCCGCTGGCAGGGGGCGACGCATTCCGGGGCGTACTGACCGGCGCCTTCCTCCTCGTCGCTACCTACGCCACCATGCTCCTGAACTACTGCGACTTCACCCGCTTCGCGAAATCGGCGAAGTCGGTTGTCCGCGGCAACTTCTGGGGAATCCCTGTGAACTTCGCGGCATTCGCTGCCATCAGCATCACCATGACCATTGGAACGGTTGTCGCCTTCGGCGAAGCCATCACCGACCCCGCCTTGATCCTCGCTAAGGTACCCGACACCTTCATCCTGGTCGTCGGCGCAGTGATGTTCATTGTGGCCACGATCGGAGTGAACGTCGTCCTGAACTTTGTGTCCCCCGCCTACGACCTGGCCAACGTCTGGCCCAAGCACATCACCTTCCGCCGCGGCGGCATCATCAGCGCAGTCCTGGCACTGCTCGTCATGCCCTGGAACCTGTACTCCAACCCGGTCGTCGTCAACTACTTCCTCGGCGGCTTGGGCGCCTTCCTCGGACCCCTGTTCGGCATCATGGCCGCCGACTACTTCCTGATCAACCGCGGCATCGTCAACATCAAAGACCTTTACCGGTCAGACGAAAACGGAGAGTACTTCTTCCGAAAGGGAGTCAACCCGAAAGCCGTCGGCGTATTCGTCCCGACAGCCGCGATCGCAGCCACCATGGCACTCGTGCCAGCCCTTGGCGCGGTTGCAGCCTTTGCCTGGCCCGTCGGGCTCATCACCGCCGGGTTCGCTTACTTCTTCGTAATGGGTGGCCAGAAGAAAGTCTCCACAGTCGCCCCGGAAGCAGAATCACTGCTCGAGCCGGCAGAGTGATGAGCTGAACGCCCCCTTCGAGTGCTTCGAGAGATATGTCCGGGACTATTTGAGGTAACCAATCGAGGCCTAAACAGCAGAGAGCCGGGACACTGGGTTGTCCCGGCTCTCTTCACTTCTTTCGTTCGCGCAGCGCCAGCCCGGAATAGCAAACCGATACGGCCACGGTCGAGCATGTCACTAACTGGGGTCAATCTCACCGGGAGGGGTCTCCCCACCCCGGCGACTGAACACTCTCGCACTCACATTTCCGGCTAAAACTCCCGGCAAGACGCAGAGCACAGGCTTCGCTAGGGCTTGAGGACCAATGCTCGGGAAAGTCACGCTAAGCCGGTGGGGCCAGGTAGCAGAGGTTCTGGTAGGCACCGCTGTTACCCCGGGTCACGGCGCCGGGGTGGGGCGTCGTCCGATGCTTGTTTTGTTGAGGTGGCCGTAGATCGTGGAGCGCGGTACCTGAAGCAGATCAGCGATGCGCTGATCGGCGTGGTCCCCGGCGTCGTAGAGCTGTTGGGCGTGGTGGGCCTGGTCGGGGGTGAGTTTGGGGCGTCTTCCTCCGGTTCGTCCGCGGGCGCGGGCGGCCGCGAGGCCGTCGCGGGTGTTGGCGATGATGAGTTCTCGTTGGAGTTCGGCGAGGACGGAGAGCATCCCGAAGGTTGCCCGTCCTTCCGCGGTGGTGGTGTCGATGCCTTGCTCGAGGACACGCAATCCCACACCGCGTTCCCGGAGGGCTGCGCCGAGGGTGACGAAGTGGAGGACTGAGCGTCCGAGTCTGTCGAGGCGGGTGATGACGAGCTGGTCACCGGCCCGGTTGGCGGAGGCGAGGGCCTTGTCGAGCTTGGGCCTGCTGGCTTTGGCGCCGCTGGCGTGGTCGCGGTAGACGTTGGCCGGGTCGACGCCGGCGCGGGCGAGGGCGTCTGTTTGGTGGTCGGGGTTTTGGTCGGTGGTGGAGACGCACACGCCTATCCGATCAACATGTGTCGATAATACCTGTGCCACGGGGTTTGACGACGTTGATTTCCGGCGCGGGTTTTAGACATGGATTTCGCGGCGTGTCGCCGGCAGTGTCGGGGGACGGTAGATGGTCGTTTTCCGACAAATAGCATGCAATCACGCATAAGTGCCCGACTACCGCACGATTCCGTTCCACTGCTACTCAGACCCCCAACAAGCGCGGGACGTGTTTTGCCCCTCAGTGCGGGGAGATCACGTCGAGCCCGGCGAGGTATTCCTCGGCGTCGAAGCCCGGTAGTAGCGCGGATTGGACGATGAAGCCCTGGCACGCCCCCAGCATGACCGCAGCATACTTGTCCGCCCGGGCCGAAGCCTCCGTGGGCGTGAGCCCCCGGGACTGGGTGTACCAGGTGGTGAGGTACTCGGCGAAGAGTTTCTTGAGCCCGGTGACCGTTCCGGCCGCTATACGGCGCAGGCCGGGATCGGTCATTGCCTCGGCCCAGACCTGAAGGAGAAGGCCGCGGTCAACGATGTCCTCGCGGATGCTCCGCAGGAATGCCTTCAGGACCTCGTGGGGTTCGGGCAATGGATCGGAGGAGCTGACCGCGTCGATCTCATCCAGAAGGTGGTCCAGGATTTCGCGGACTGACATCTCGATGAGTTCGTCCTTGCTCTTGAAATGACCGTAGATCGCGCCCGCCGACAGCCCGGACTCGGCAATGATGTCCGCCATAGAGGTTCCCTGGAACCCCTTCCGGCCAAAGCACCGCAGTGCCGCCCCGGCGATCTCCAAGCGGCGGGCCTGGCGGTGGGCGTCGGTCACTCTTGGCATGCGTCCACCTCAAAAAGAATGGTTGTTCTTGGCAGGATCCCCTGCAGTCACCCACTATAAAGAACAATCATTCGTTTTACTAGCCGGGAGTCACCATGTCGATCGTTCCCGCGGCCGTGCCGCACACCAAATGGTCGCGCGTCGTCCTGATCGCCATAGCGACCGCGTCCATTGTCGGGGTGGTGCTGCTGGCCTTCACCTGGGCGGGCATCACCTCCTCGGCGAAGAACATCCCCGTGGCCGTCACCGGCCCGGACACGCAGGTCCAGGCACTGGAAAAGGCGTTGGAGGACAAGGCCGGCGGAACCTTCACGATCACCACGGTGGACAGCAGGGACGCCGCCACGACGCTCATCCGCTTCCGGGACGCCTACGGCGCGGTGGTGCTGGGACAGGCCCCCGAGGTGCTCACCGCCTCCGCGAACGGCACCGTGGTGAGCCAGATCCTCACCGGCGTCGCACAGCAGCTCCAGAACCAAATCAACCAGGCCACGGCGGCCGCGGCCGGGCCTGCGACCGCCGCCGGGCACCCGGCACCGGTTGCCCCGAAGGTCACCTTGACCGACCTCGTCCCGCTGGCCGCGTCAGATGCGAAGGGCACCGGCCTGGCGCTGGCGGCCTTCCCGCTGGCCTTTGGCGGCATGATCGGCGGCATCCTCGTCTCGCTCGTCGTGGTGGGGAACCAGCGCCGGCTGGGCGCCCTGGCGCTCTACTCGATCCTGGCAGGAGGCCTGATCGTGCTGGTGATGCAGGGGCTCTATGGCGTGCTGCAGGGCAACGCCGTGCTCAACGGGCTGGGCGCCGCGCTGGCGCTGCTCGGGACGAGTTCGTTCATCGTCGGCCTCAACGCTCTGATCGGCACGGCAGGAATCCCGGTCGGGGCCGTGACGACCATGCTGATCGCGAACCCGATCTCTGCCGCCACCGCACCCATGCAGTTCCTGCCCGAACCGTGGGGTGCCATCGGCCAATGGTTCGTCCCGGGCGCCTCGACCACTCTGCTGCGGGACCTGTCCTATTTCCCTGACGCAAACGTGCTCTTCCCCTGGCTGGTCCTGGCCGCATGGACCATCGCCGGGGTTATGTTCACCCTGGCCGGACACTTCCGCAACCAGGAAGTCGTCCACATCGGCGGCTCCCTCGACGCCGAACACACGCCGGGCCCACCGGCATAGCGTGACTTTCCCGAGCATTGGTCCTCAAGCCCCTCGCACATCTCGTGCA
This sequence comes from Arthrobacter sp. UYCo732, assembly GCF_040547265.1. Taxonomy (NCBI): domain Bacteria; kingdom Bacillati; phylum Actinomycetota; class Actinomycetes; order Micrococcales; family Micrococcaceae; genus Arthrobacter; species Arthrobacter sp. UYCo732. Next base: position 71,847 of record NZ_JBEPPJ010000020.1, read on the forward strand.
GGTGACTTGGGAAAATGACCTCAATGCCGCCGACCGGGCGTCCCAGTTCCTAGGAGCGAACCGCCAGGTCCGGTCCATCGAAAGGCGGCGACACGTCGAAGAAAGCCGTTCCATAACTATCTTCTTTCCGAGGTGCCGTGAGAGGCGTGCAGGATAGCTAGTGCTACAGCCATCTCAGCAAAGGATCCTTTACTGAGACGGCCAGCGAGCGAAGTGGCTTTCACCGCCCAGTCCCAAATCGGCAACTGGCTGCCAGGCGGCCGGGCCCAGTACAGAGGAGGCGTTATCCGTGCTGCTGGTCTGCGGTGAGGTACCGGTTCCTTGTCTCGATGAGTTTCTGGAGGTAGCCGGCCAACACCAGTTTCTCAACCACCCGCCCGATTGGACCGAACAGGGCCGCGAACTATCCTCGTTGAATTCATGGACGGGTCGGAAGAGCCGGAACGGGCCCTTGACCTGTTCATCGACGAAGTAGTCCGGGCCCTGCATCTCGGTGATCCGGCTCGTCATCCGGATCGGGACACCGAAGTGCCAGGCCCGCCAGGTGACCTCTTGCCCCAAAGAGATCAAGGCCGGTCCTGACCCCAGCGACGGCCTCCTCCCGTGACCGCGCCATCGAGCCCTTGTGCACATCGATGCTGCGGGCAAGATCAAACAACTCCGGCCTGGATATGCGTGTCCGGGTAGTGCATTCGAAGGAGACAGCCATCGTCAGAGCATGACAGCCCACCAGGTCTTCACTGTCCCGAAAGTTGTTCCGATCGGTCTCCGCGGGACGCGCCGAGGGAAACAATGTAGAACGAAAATCTGGAGCGTGTCGCGACTTTTCGAAGTGCCAGCCCTGGGCGTCTACTTTCCTGGGAACTGGGACGTCATCCCGACACCCATTTCATATGCTGACTATGGCCAATTCACCGGACGGGTCCAGATCTCGGACGAATGCGAGCCATCGTGAGGGCAGAGTTGACGGCGTTTTGACCTCAGCCCCGGTGGTGGGGATCCGTCAGTATGGTGGGTATGATTTTCTGCGCGGGAACCCCCGCCGCCGCCCATCAGCGATGATCTGCCGGTGTGCTGTGTCTCTACCCCGTTCAGGTTGCTTGACGGGGCCCCGCCAGCGTGTGAAAGGGCCCCGGTTTTAGCGTGCCGCAGCTCTACTTGAGGGTGTATTTGACCAGGGCGTGCTTTTCGATCAGGTCCCAGTCCAGATCAACACCCAGTCCTGGTTTGCCTGAGGCCCGCACATCTCCGGCAGAGTCAATGCGGATGGGGTCTAGTGCGGCGAATTCCATTGGCTTTTGAGGCATGGCCTGTTCGAAGTACCGGCAGTTGGGGAACGCGAGCATCAGGTGCAGGTTGGCGGCTTGTGAGAGGGTGTAGCCCCAGGACTGCAATTCGACATTCATCGAATGAGCCCGGGCGGCTGACATGATGTGCCGGGTTCCGGTGATGCCCCCGGCGAGTGTTGCATCAACCCGTGCGTGGTCCCAGCTCCCCAGGGACATGCCGGTTTGGATCAGGCCAAGGGTCACCAGTTCGTTGCCGGCCGGGATGATCTCGATGTCCAGCTTGCTGCGCAGCCAGCGATAGCCTTCCAGGTCGCTGTCGGGTAAGGGTGCCTCGAACCAGGTGTATCCGAGTTCCTGGAGCCGGCGTCCGACGCGCAGGGCGTCGTGCCTGTTGTAGCGTCCTTCCACGTCGAACATCCAGGTGATATCCAGCCCGCCGAATTTTTCCGCGACGGCGTTGACGAGCTCCAGGTCCTTGTCCGGGTAGCACCACGTGTGGAACTTGATCGCCTGGTACCCCTCGTCGAGGTACTGGGCGACCATGGTCAGGTATTCCTCGATGGTGTCGAAGAAGGGGGTGCTGGCATAGGCCGGGATCGTATCCCGGTGTCCACCCAGGAGCTGGTAAAGGGGGACATCGAATGCTTTTCCGGCCAAATCCCACAAGGCGATGTCCAGCGGTGCCAGCGAGAGCGGCAACATGGAGGCGCACCTGCTAGACATCAGCCCGTGGAGTCGCTCCCGGTTCAGCGCGTTTTGACCGATGAGGACGCTTCCCACGTGTTCGATGGCCTTGCCCAAGGCCGTATCGACGCCGCCTTCGGTCCATGAGATGGCACCGCCGACGCCGAACGTATCGCCGGCGTTTATTCGCACCACGGTGTTGGTGATCTGCAGCTCGTCGTAGTGGGCCGAGGTCCGGTACCGTGCTTCGGGGTTTGTCAGGACGAACACGTCGACGGAGTCGATCGTGCTAGTCATGGCCTGGCTCCTAACGTCATCTCAACGCGGTATTTGGCAATGAGGTCTTCGTCCAGCTCGATCCCCAGGCCGGGTGTGTCCGGCACGGTGACTTTGCCGTTGGTCAGGACGATGGGATTGGTGACCAGGTCAAGGGAGAGCGGGCTGGTGCTTTGCGAGAATTCAATGAGTTCACCGTCCCGGATGCTGGCCAGGAACTGCACCGTAGCTGCCATGAGGATGCCGGTGCTGAATCCATGCGGGACGAGTTGTGTGCTGTAGCGTGTGGCGACGTCGTGGATCTTCCGAATCTCGCTGATGCCGCCGCACCGGGTGATGTCCGGCTGGATGATGTCCGGTCGTGACTCGCGGATAAATTCGGTGAATTCGGCCACGGTGGAGAGTCCTTCACCTCCGGAGATCCTGCTTTCGGATGTTTCGGCCAGGCGCCGGAGCCCGAGGTGGTCATCGCTTGGGAGTGGTTCTTCGATCCAGTTGAGGCTGAACTCGCTCATCCGGTCGCTTTGGGTTTTGGCGTAGCGGTAGTTCTTCCACCGGTAGACCAGGTCGATGGCGAGGTCGATGTTGTCCCCTGCCGTATCCCGGACGACCTGCAGGACCTTGTGGTCATGGGTTGGATCGTTACCGAACAGGCCCCCGCCAAGCTTCAGGCTGGAGAATCCAGCCTCCAGCAGCCCTTCGACCAGGGTCGCGTTGTCGGCGGGGTTGTCCTTTGGAATGAAGGTCCCGTATGCGGCTATCTCGTTGCGGACCTTGCCGCCGAGCAGCGTGTGGATCGGCACGCCGTAGTGCTGTGACGCAATATCCCACAAGGCGATGTCGATGGCGCTGATGGCATGGATGGCCGCGCCCCGCCGCCCCATGTAGGACGACTCGTCATACATTTTGTTCCACAGCCGGTCAATATCGAGGGGGTTTTCCCCCAGCAGGATTTCCCGCAGTCCTCGACTTGTGGAATGAGAGGAGGGCGTCTCGATCAAGGCTTTGAGAACGGCCGGGGCGCTGTCGGATTCACCGATGCCGATCAGGCCGGTATCGGTGTGGACCTTTACCAGGAAAGCGTCCTCGCCCCACTCACACCGTTCACCGAAGGAGGGGATCCGAAGCCAGATCGCTTCGACGTCAATAATTTTCATGGTCAGCGGGTGCCTTCCGAGGGTGCGGGCTCTGCTGCGTCTTCCGGCTTCACCGGGAGGATGAGGCCGGTTTTCATGTCGATGCGGTCTGAATCCTGTCTCAACCACCGGATGAGGCCCCAGATTTGGGTGACCAGCAGGAACAGGAACGGGATGGCTGTCAGCGTCAGCCCCGTTTTCAACGTGCCCAGATTGGCGTTGATGGCAAGCATGGCCATCGGCACCGCCGCCAGCATGATGACCCAAAACAGTCGAAGGCTTCGTGACGGGTCCGTGCCGTTGGGGAGATTCTGGGTGCTGACAGCTGCCACCGTGTAGGACGTCGCATCCATATGCGAGGCCAAAAAGACCAGCATGATCAGGAAGTACACGACGGAAAAGACAGTGCCAAGTGGCAACGTGTTGAGCAGTTGGGCCACGGCGTTGTCCCCGCCGTTATCGGTCAGCACCTGTGGGGCGTTCACGGTTCCATGGTTCATCTGGTTCATCGCGTAGCTGGAAAGAATGCCGAAGAAGAACATGATGCCGGCAGATCCGCCAACGATCAGGCCGATGACGGTCTGCCGGATGGTACGGCCCTTGGAAACGCGGGTGATGAAGATGGCGACGCCGGGCAGGTAGGAAATCCAGTAGAGCCAGTAGAAGACAGTCCAGTCGCGCGAGAAAGAGCTCCCGCCGTTGGGGTCCGTGAACAGGCTCATGTGGAGGAAGTTCTGGGCCTCCAGACCCGCCGCATTAACGACGTTGGCCACGATGAATTCAGACGGACCGATCAGGAACACCACGGCGGCAAAGACGAACGCCGCCAGGACGGCCGTTTTGGCGAGCTTCTGCAATCCCTTGTCGATGCCAATGAAGGAGCTGAGTCCGAAGACCACGGTAGATAAAGTGAGAATGATGGCCTTGAGCCAAAAAGCGTTCTGGATGCCCATCAGTCCTGCCACACCGGCAGAGACGGTGTTGACCGTGACCGTGACTGTCAGGATCAGCCCGCCGAACGTGCCGAACAGGAACAACAGATCGATGATACGTCCGCCAAGGCCGGCAGCTTTCACCTTCGGGATTACTGCCTCGACGTTTCCGGCGTAGCTGAGCCGTTTGCCCTTCCGAACGTGGATGTAATACGCCATCGAGATTCCTGCGACCACATACATTGCCCACGGGATGGGACCCCAATGGAAGAAGGCATACGACATGCTGACGTCCAGAGCCTCCCGGGACTCAGGGGTGATATTGAGTCCTGGCGTTTGATAGTAATAGGCCCATTCCATGAAAGCCCAGTACATGGTGGCCGATCCGAGGCCGGCGGAAATGAACATGAACAGCCAGCTGGACGTGGAATAGGCCGGCTTGCCTTCACCGAGTTTGATCCGCCCGAACTTGGATACGGCCAGCAGGACCGCTAACAGGAAGCAGCCCAGACCCAGTACCTGCACGGGGGCCCCGAAGATGCGCGTGGACCCGTCGAAGAGGACATTTGCCGAGGCCTGGGCCTCGTTGGGCCACAGCAGCAGGGCTGCCACGACTATGCCCACTACGATCACGGCCCCGACGACGAGCACCCTGTCAACCGTGGGTCTGTGCTTCTGGTTCGTGTTTGGCGCCTCTACGGCAGCCTGGGTTTCAATCACAACGTCTCCTTTGGCAGTGATTTGATACAGATGGGGGTATGACTACGCGGATTCATCGAGCAGACCCAGATGGGGCTCATTCGTCCCGATGATGTGGGCCGCGATCGCCTCACGGCTGGCCGCGACGTCTCCGGTCCGGAACACATCCACCAGCCGCTTATGGTCCTCAAGGAATTCCGAGAGCGCGCCCGTGCGTCCGGTTTGCATGGCGAAGTGCATCCGGATCCGGGGATGGATGGAATCCCAGATGCTTCGCGCGGAATCGGTCGGGCAGCCATCGACAATGATCGCGTGGAACCGCATATCAGCTTCGTTGAAAGCGTTGATGTCCTTGTTGTAGATCGCCCGCTCCATGTCCGCGAGAACACGTCCGAAGTCTTCAAACGTGTCCGCATCAAAAAGGGCCAGGCCCTCCGCGAGGGCAAACTGTTCGATGTGAATACGAAGCGGCAACAGCAGCCCCTCGACTTCTGTTCTCGAAATCGAAGCGACCTCCGAACCCTTATACGGCGTGGAAATGATAAGACCCTGCAGCTCCAGGACCAGCATCGTTTCCCGCACCACCGCCCGGCTCACCCCGTACTCATCGGCAAGATCCTGTTCCACAACGCGCGCGTGAGGAGGAAGATCGCCAGCAAGGATCTTGCGCCGAAGCTCCGTCGCGAGACGGTCCTTCATCGAGATTCTTTCCAACTTGCCCATGTTCCCACTCCCTCAAACACTTACGGTCGATTGTCGACTATCTGACTATAGAGATTATCCCCACACTTGAACAGTGGCAATCGTCACATTCACAGTTCCTGGGGACGCATGACCAACCTGACGGGGCCAACCGCCCGCAAAGCCTTCTGGAGGCACCGGAATTAGCGAACGCGTCTGACACCAACAGTGTCCTGCGTAACCTGGATGAATCAGACAACATCGACGGCGTCGCCCTCTACCCGTGTATCAACCAACGGACAAGACCCAACTCCAACGCGATGCCCTGGAAACGGTCGGTTGCGGCCGGATCTTCGAAGACAAAATCTCCAGCCGCCGGCGGATAAAACTGGCGGATAAAATAGGGAAAGCCCCTCGGGAGGGGCTTTCAGCGGGTTGGGCATTTGATGTCTGGTATTGGTCAGCGGTGATGCGCTCCTCCTCCCCGGGCGCTGTTCGCGCCCCTGCCGGTTTTCGTAGTTAGAAACTCTAATAAATGACCCGGCTGATCGTCCAGCGATATGACCCGGAATTTTCGGCGCCTGGTTGTGTCCTTGGGGGACGACCAGTCTCGCATCGTTCGGCGAGAAGGTTCAGGCTTGAGGTACCGCAAGTCCCTGCGGACACCCGTACGGGTTGAGAGCCAAGCACCGACGCCCGGGAGCCCGCTCGTCACCCGGCTACGCCGCCAACATAACGGCGGGCATGATTCCCGGGAGGGTTCATGCGGGGCGCCCGCCGGGCGGACCGTCCTGACCGCGACAGGCCCGCAGTATGGCGGGTAGGTGTCCAACCGGAGGCCACACAAACGGGGGGGCACGGTGTTTGTCAGACGAGAACGGCGGCCGAGGGCCAAGAAAGCCAGTGGCTCGTCGTTGTGGGCTCCCTGGCAGGTCGTTGCTCTGGTCGTGGTCACGATCGCCAACTATGTCTGGCAGGTCGCGTATTACCTGCACTTTTACGGCCGCTTCGGCGCCAGCCCCGGTGGCCTGACGGTTCCCCTGCTGTTGACCTTCGTCTGGTTCCTTGTGGCCACGGTTCTTCTGAGGACCCGACGCCGTGGCGGGGGTTCCCGTCATGGCGTCGTTCCTTGCGGTTGAGGCGCTTTTCTAGCTCGTCCACAACGTCTCCGGAGCCGCAGGGCGCGACCTGGCGGGCGACGACGTCGTGCTGCTCGTGGCTTCACTCCTGGGGTACCTCAACGTCCTCGCCGCGGTCCTCGTCCTCGGGTGGCTGTTCCTAACTCGCGGGCGGACCCTGTCAAGCGATCGCCCCACCACCAGGAGCCGCTGACCCCGGCGGGGTCTGCCGGCGTCCGGGGCCGCCGCCGGGAAGAAGGGCGGCGCCGTGACCGCGTTGGTGCACCCCAGGGGTTTTGCCCTGCGCTCCCCGGCGGGAAAAATGTTCCCAGGCTGTCCGAGGAGCGTCTCAAAAGGGCTGGTTGAGGAGTTCGCCGCCAGCCCGGCCCTCAGGGGTTTCCCGCAAGGAAGCATCGAGTCGTCCCGTAAAGGGGGCACCCGCCGGGGCGACCGGCGATTTCCTGCCGTTTACCGGCCCGTTTCGGCCGGTTCCACATTGGTTCGGGCCAGGAGTGCTTCAACTACCTCGGCAACGAGGTCTTCCTTCTCACGCATCTTGGCGTCTTCAAGCTGCGCTACCTCTACCCGTGCCGCCTGCCAGGCGGACCAGTGACCGGACACGAGAGCCCACAACGACAGTGCCGAGACATATACGACCGAGTCCAACCACCCCATCACAAGGGAAATCGGGATCATGAGGATCCACAGGATCGCCAGCCATCCATTGACCCGCCTCATAAAAACCGGATCCCCCTGCACGCTTGCCCAAATACTCTTTATCGGACCCACACCTTCTCCTCTCATCACCGGCAGAGGGGATTCTGCCCCCGGGATGTTACCAGTCTCATCTGACGCGAACCTGACCCCGGGGCCCTCCCCCCGAAGCGGCCCCTGGCCGCGGCCCGAGGCAGACGACAGCAGGACAGCCCGCCGTGGGCGGGAGCGCCACTGACTGTGTGAGCCGGATCGGCGCTCGAGGCCCTGAGGACAGCGCACCCATGCGAACCTCGGGATGCGGGACTTCGCCGGCATTGACTCCCGCCGGCGGACGCCGGATCCTCTCTCCAGAAAAGAGTGCCGTCGCGGGCCGCAGTCGACTCAGTGCCGTTGGACCCGGGCGGCAGCCAATTGCTTTTGCAGCCCCCTGTTAACGGCTTCGAGTTCAAGGACGACGCGGATACCGGCCAGATTCAGCCCGTCCTCCAGCAGTGCGCTGATCCGGCGCAGGGTGTCCAGATCCTGTTCACTGTAGCGGCGTGTTCCTCCGATGGTCCGCCCGGGTTCCAGCAGGCCTTTTCGCTCATACAGCCGGAGGTTCTGCTGACCTGTCCCCACCAGCTCGGCGGCCACCGAGATCGCATACACCGCGGTAGTTCTGCCAGTTTTTGGCTCCACCAGATCCTCCTCAAAACCCTGAAAAAACCCTTGCTCCAGTGTCACACCAGTGATATAAAAAATCTATACCGGCCACAATAGATAAGCGGCTGGGGTAAGTGATAAGGAACGATCTCTAAGGAGTGAGACGACCATGCTGATGCGTACCGACCCGTTCCGCGAGCTCGACAGGCTCGCCCAGCAGGTCCTCGGCACCGCAGCCCGGCCGGCGGCCATGCCCATGGACGCCTGGCAGGACGGGGAAGAATTCGTTGTCGCGTTCGACCTGCCCGGCGTTGCCGTCGATTCGGTGGACATCGACATTGAACGCAACGTCCTGACGGTGAAGGCCGAGCGCAAGGACCCGGCCGGGGAAAAGACGGAGCTGATCGCCGCCGAACGGCCCCGCGGCGTCTTCAGCCGCCAGCTCATTTTGGGAGACGCCCTGGATGCCGACGCGGTCAAGGCCAGCTACGACGCCGGGGTGCTGACGCTGCGGATCCCCGTGGCCGAAAAGGCCAAACCGCGCCGTATCGAAATTGCATCGGAGAAGAACCAGCGTCAGGAAATCAACGCCTGAGCCCAGGGTCAGGCCTGCAGGACCGGGCATTGGACCGGCCGCCGGAAGAGTAAAGGGCGATGCACCACAGTAGCCACGCCACCGCGCCAGTTGCGCACCAAAAAAAGCGGCCCCCGACGATGCCTCCCGCACCGATGGTCCCCGACCCCCACGGGCCGGGGACCATCCCCACCACCCCTGCCCCACCCGGGCCCCGGGGCCCGACAGGAAAAGCACAGCAGAGACGAAAAACCGCGACCATGAAGGAAGACAGCCCGGACCCCTACGACGTTCTTCATCTGGGTCCTGCAGCGACGGCCGGTGACGTAACACGCGCCTACCGGGCACTGATGCGCACCCACCATCCCGACACCACCCCGCCCGACGCTGTGCCCGCAGAACGGGAGTCCAGGGCACAGGAACTGCAGGAGATCATGGCCGCCTATACCGTGGTGGGCGACCCCGCTAAGCCTTGATCCACCGATGTGGATCGGGATCCTGACGGCGGTTTAAACCGTGAATGCCTGTCTTTTCACGGAAAATGAAGCTTGTCTAGAACTCATTTTCGCCAAAAAGAGAGGCATTTCGTAGATGCAAGTTTCCCACAGGCCTGCCGTGTTGTCAGTTTCGTTCGACGAGCCGAACCTCGTGGCGTCGGCCGGGCTGCTGCCGGTGATGGTGTTGGCCCGGGACGCCGGGCTGCACGAGCTGGCCGATGAATGGCTGTCGCTGCCGACGGACAAGGGTGCCAATGCCGGGCTGAAGGTCGCGTCTCTGGTGGCGGGGATGGTCGCCGGCGCGGACTCGATCGATGACATGGCCGTGCTCCGCCGCGGCGGGATGAAACGGCTCTTCAAAGCCTGCTACGCGCCTTCCACGCTGGGATCGTTCCTGCGGTCCTTCACCTTCGGGCACGTCCGCCAGCTGGACGCGGTCGCGTCCCGCTTCCTGGGAAACCTGGCCGGTCAGGCCCCGCTGCTGGGATCACCCACCGCCGCTGACTTCGTGTTCGTCGATGTCGATGACACGACCATCGAGGTCCACGGCTACGCCAAGCAGGGCTCCGGCTACGGATACTCCGGGGTCCGCGGGCTGAACGCGCTGCTGGCCACCGCCTCGGCGAAGGACACCGCCCCTGTGATCCTGGCCCAGCGGCGGCGCAAGGGCGCGGCGAACTCGGCCCGTGGAGCCAAACGCCTGATCACCGATGCCCTCTCCACCCTCAAACGGCTCAACACGGGCGGGCGGGTGCTCCGCCGCTTCGATTCGGCCTTCTACGGCCATGCGGCGGTTTCCGCGGCCTTGGCCGGCGCGGCGGAGGTCTCGGTGACCGTGCGCATGGACCCGGCCGTCAAACGCGCCATCGCCGGGATCCCTGAAACGGCATGGAAAACG
>NZ_JBEPPJ010000021.1:0-81660 GCF_040547265.1 Arthrobacter sp. UYCo732
CAGGATGGCATGACCCGGCAAATTCAACCAATTCAATACAATAAATTGGTATCAACAAACTTGGCACACTATTGAGTTCTCAAACAACAGACACATTCAAATACTCTTCGAAACAATTCAGTAAATGAATTCTTTTGTTTCGTTTTTCTTCGCTGCGATGTTTATACTTTAGTTGATTCAGGTTTACTTTGCAAATCCCGGTTATTTTCCGGATATTCACTCAATAAGCTGAATCCACCCAGCAAAATCGAAACTTTCCATCGATCGCGCTTCGCACATGATGAATAGCTTCTCATTTGAAGGGGGTTTTGTCGCCACTCAGCGGCAGCGACTCAGAAAACAATACACGCTCCCCCGCTGCCGTGCAAATTGGCTGCGGAGAAGCGTGCATTGACAGGAATGGCGACTATGGGACCAGGACTTCCACGGTGGCGAGGTTCTTTTTCCCGCGGCGCAGCAACAGGTACTGCCCATGCAGCAGTTCCTCTTCGGAGATGACAGCCTCCGGGTCTGACACCTTCTCGTTGTTTACGTATGCACCGCCTTCGCTGACCGTGCGCCGGGCGGCAGACCTGCTGTCTGACAGACCGGAAGCCACCAGCAGGTCAACGATCCCGAGGCCGTCCACCTGGATCCGGGCGGAGGGAAGCTCCGATGTGGCTGCTTCCAGGGTGGGCCTGTCCAGTGCGGTCAGGTCACCATTGCCAAAGAGGGCAGCCGAGGCAGCGATGACCTTCTCGGTTGCTTCCACGCCATGAACCAGCGACGTGACGTCGAACGCCAGCTTCCGCTGGCCCTCCCGGGCGTACGGCCGCTCTGCCACGGCAGCGGCGAGCGATTCGATCTCGGCGCGGTTCAGGAACGTGAAGACCTTCAGCCGGTCCACCACATCAGCGTCTGCGGTGTTGACCCAGAACTGGTAGAAGGCGTACGGGCTGCACATGCCGGCGTCGAGCCAGATCGCGTTTCCTTCGCTCTTGCCGAACTTGGTGCCGTCGGAGTTGGTGATCAGCGGCGTGCCCAGGGCGTGGACACCGATGCCCTCCACCTTGCGGATCAGTTCGGTGCCGCTGGTGAGGTTGCCCCACTGGTCTGAGCCGCCGGTCTGCAGCATGCAGCCGTAGTCGCGGAACAGCTGCAGGTAGTCCATGCCCTGCAGGATCTGGTAACTGAATTCCGTGTAACTGATGCCCTCGTCAGAGCTGAGGCGGGAGGCCACTGCATCCTTGCGGAGCATTGTGCCCACACGGTAGTGCTTGCCGATTTCACGCAGGAAATCAATGGCGCTCAGAGGTGCCGTCCAGTCAAGGTTGTTGACCATGCGAGCAGCGTTGGCGCCGTCGAAGCTGAGGAAGCGGCGGACCTGTGCCTGAAGGTATCCCACCCACTCATTCACGGTGTCCTTGGTGTTCAGCGTTCGCTCGGCAGTGGGCCGCGGGTCACCGATAAGCCCGGTGGAACCGCCTACCAGTCCAAGCGGCTTGTGGCCGGCCAATTGAAGACGGCGCATCACTAGGAGCTGGACCAGGTTGCCCAGGTGCAGGCTGGGTGCGGTGGGGTCGAACCCACAGTAATAGGTGACCGGCTCACCGGCGAGGAGCTTTTCGAGTTCCGCTTCGTCGGTGGAGACGTGGATCAGGCCGCGCCATTTCAGCTCCTGCCAGATGTTGGCGAAGGAGGGGTCGTTCTGCTGGGATTCGAGATCGTTGAGTTCTGACACGACATCTAAGTTAGCAGGATCAACAACGCCCGGCGCCGTCATGAACGGCGCCGGGCGTCAGGAGTGCAAAAGACCTGTCGGCTTACTCTTCGATGCCCGCCGGAATACCTTCTGCAGCGATCAACCGAAGCCGCTGGGTGGGGCGGGTCATGGCCACGTACAAGTCACCCACCCGGCCGTGCTCGTGGTTGAGCATTTCGGACGGTTCCAGCACCACAACGCCGTCGAACTCCAGGCCCTTGGCCTCGCGCGGACTGATGACCACTATGTCCTGCTCATAGCTGCCCGCTCCGTTGCCGATGCGGCGGCCGTAGATGGCGCGGAGGGCTGAGGCGGCGGCAGGCAGAAGGTCACCGTCGGCGATAACCGCCAGGAGGCCGCCGTCGAGCGCTTCCAGTTCTTCGGGGAGCACCTCCACGAGGCGGCTGACCACCTGCCCGCGATCCACTTTGTCGATAAACGGCGACCAACGCCCCTCCCGAACGGCCTTCGGCACGGACACAACGAGTCCGGCTGCGTTGGCCATCCGGGCGGCAGCTTCGGCTATCTGGGACGGAGTACGGTAGTTGACCGTCAGCTCCTCCAACTGCCAGCGGTCACCGAACATGGGTGCCAAAGCACCCTGCCATGAATTGGCTCCGGCGACCGAACTCGTCTGGGCGATGTCCCCCACGATCGTGAAGGACTTCAGCGGGCAACGGCGGACCAGGAGCCGCCACTGCATCGGCGAGAGTTCCTGGGCCTCATCCACCACGATGTGCCCGAACGCCCACGAGCGGTCAGTGGTAGCACGCTCGGCGGCGGTCTGCCGGTTCTCGCGCTCCTGGTTCTGATCGGCCAGTTCCTCCGCAGTGATGAGGACATCGACACCCATATCCCCCATGTTCACCAGCGTCTGTTTGGCGTTGGCGAGGTCGCGGGCGCGGTCATGCTCCTGCTGGGCCAGCCCGCGGCCCGCCGCCGGATCGAGCTCACCAAGGAGTTCGGCCGCTTCGTCCAACAGCGGGACATCCGCCTCGGTCCAGGGCGCATTCGCCGGCCGCAGCAGCAGCGACTGCTCTTTGAGGTTCAGGTGCGGTGTGCAGGCCGCCAGTACGGCGGGCTTGCTCAGGAGTTCAGTAATCAGCTTCTCCGGAGTCATGGGCATCCAGCACAGATTCAGCGCGATCCGGACATCACGGGCCGTGCGGACGTCCTCGGCCAGGTAGGAGCGGTCGGCGTTGTTGCCGATGCTCCCGGCCTCCACCAGATCCGTCATCTGCTCCGTCAGCTCACGAAGGAGGATTTTGACGAACGTCAGGCGTGCCTCGTTGTGGGGCTTGCCGGTGGACCGGGCACGTTCGCGTGCACGGCTTACCTGCCGGGGTGTCAAGATGAGCTTGCGGCCGTCGACCTCCAGGATGCGGTCCTCAGCCGGGATCCGCTGCCGGTTCGCGACTGCGTTGGCTACAACCTTCGTCATCTCCAGCCGCCCCTTGATGGCCGCGACGTCCGCCTCAGGCTCAGCCACGGCGTGAATTCCCGGCATCAGGCGCCCCACGCTGGCCATGACCACGCCGGTCTCACCGAGGGAGGGCAGCACACGTTCGATGTACTTCATGAACGACGACGACGGCCCCACCAGCAGCACACCGGCAGTCTTCAGCCGCTCCCGGTGCGTGTAGAGCAGGTACGCGGCGCGGTGCAGCGCCACAGCGGTCTTGCCCGTGCCTGGACCACCCTGCACCACGAGGGCGCCGGAGATGGAGGATCTGATGATGCGGTCCTGCTCGGACTGGATGGTGCCGACAATGTCCGACATCCGGCCGGTGCGTTTGGAGTCCAGCGCCGCCAGCAGCGCTCCTTCGCCCTGCAGCGAGGCGTTGTCCGCCAGCATCCCGGCGTCCAGGACATCGTCCTCGATGGCTTTGACTTCACGGCCCTGGAGGATGAGGTGCCGCCTGCGCCGGACGCCCTGCCGGTCAAACGCCGTTGCCTGGTAGAAGTGGCCGGCCTCGGGCGCGCGCCAGTCCACCATGAGCCGCTGCAGATCATCGGTAGCCAGGCCGATACGGCCGATGTACTGGGCCTCACCCGAATCCAGGTCCAGGCGGCCAAAGACCAGCCGGTCATCCACCGCATCGAGCTGCGCCAGGCGGTCCTCGTAGAGTGAGGCAAAAGCGTCACGTTCGGAAACGTTCTGCATGGTGCCCACGGCACCGGCCCGGCGGACATGCGCCAACTGCGTGCGCTTTTCCTCACGAAGCTCTTCGAGCCGCGCATACAAGCCAGCAACATAATCGCGTTCGTGGGCCAAATCGGCGTCGAGCATTGAACGTTTCCCCTATCGCAAAAGACAGACCGTCCATTCTACAACCATTTCGGTTAACGCGCCCGCCTGCCCCTCGCCCCGGATGTCATCCACTGTTCACTTTTTATACCCAAGGCCTGGTTACCGGCGGTGCAGTCTATGCGGGCCGGACCTTCGCGGCCTTGTACCGGGACACGGTGCAATCCCCCGGCAGCCAGAACCGCCAGGGATAGTCGGCGGAACCGCCGTCGCCGGAGACTCCCACCCTGGGCCCGGAACTGAAGGCCGGCGCCCGCACCGGGAGCCGCAGTTCGAACGGCTCCGCGAGCGCGTCGCGTCCGCTGTCGGCAGTGGTGAGGGCCAGGGCTGTGGCGAGCCGCGCGGGACCGCTCGCCAGGTCCAATGCCGATTTCGACGTCGGCCGCCGCACCAGCGCCAGGTGCCGTCCCTCCACCACCTCGCCCGCGCGCAGCAGGACGGCAGACGCCGTTCCCGCGGGGCCGCAGACGATGTTGGCGCAGTAGTGCATCCCGTACGTGAAGTACACGTAGAGGTGACCGGCCGGGCCGAACATGGGGGCGTTACGGGCGGTTTGACCCCGGAAAGTATGCGACCCGGGATCCGGGTGCAGGGAGTCGCCGGGGCCCATGTAGGCCTCCACCTCGGTGATCCGCACGGCGACGGTGCCTTCCTGGCTGGCGTGGCTCAATACCGATCCCAGCAGCAGCGGTGCGATGCCCCGCGCATCACCGGCCAGCAGGTCGCGGAGCTGCTCCGGGGACTGCCCCGGTCCCACGTGAGTGCTGCTGACGGTCATGGACTGACTCTACCGAACACTGACGGCCATGTCCGATTTCCGCTAGCAGGCCCGGCGTCCGGCTGGCAGGATAGGGGGATGGACTTCTGGCAGCGCTACCGTGCGATTGACGCGCGGGAAACCCGTTTCGACGGACAGTTCTACACCGCTGTCCGCACCACCGGGATTTACTGCCGTCCATCCTGCCCGGCCCGGACCCCCAAGGCAGCCAACGTCACCTTCTACGAAACGTCCGCAGCAGCGCACGACGCCGGCTACCGGGCCTGCAAGCGATGCCTCCCCGAGGCGGTTCCGGGTACGCCGGCGTGGAACGTCAGGCAGGACTTGGCCGGCCGGGCGATGCGCCTGATCAACGACGGTGTCATCAACCGGGACGGGGTGGAAGGTTTGGCCTCGCGGTTGGGGTACTCGGCACGCCAGCTGAACCGGATCCTCAGCCACGAACTCGGCGCGGGCCCGCTGTCCCTGGCCCGGGCCAGCCGTGCGCAGACGGCACGCACCCTGCTGGTGTCCACGTCCATGAAGCTGGCGGACATCGCCTTCGCGTCCGGGTTCAGCAGCGTCCGGCAGTTCAACGACACCATGGTGGAGGTCTTCGCCATGACTCCCACCGCCCTGCGCGCCACTGCGCGGCATCACCCGCCCGGCACCGGCGCCACGGCTTTGACGCTGAGCCTGCCGTACCGCGAACCCTTCGATCCGGGCGTCTTTGCCTTCCTCGCGGTGCGGGCCCTCCCGGGGATCGAGGCGGGGACACCGACGTCGTACTCACGTACGTTGCGGCTCCCCCACGGTGATGCCCGCTTCAGCGTGAATTACGACGACGGCGCGTCGGGGCGGCCGCTGACCCTCACCATCGGTGCGGTGGACCTCCGCGATCTGCCGGCCCTGCTGAGCAGGGTACGCCGGCTCTTCGACCTCGACTCCGACCCGGTGGCGATCGACAATGCATTGGCTGCGGATCCCCGACTGGCAGTTTCGGTGGCACGCGTTCCGGGCATCAGGATGCCCGGCGCCGTGGACCCGCAGGAGCTTCTGGTCCGGGCCATGATCGGGCAGCAAATCACGGTGGCCGCAGCCCGGACGGCGCTGACGCAACTGTCCGTTGCCGGCAGCCCCAGCCTGGTTCCGGCCGAGGGGCTTGACCTGTTGTTTCCCACGGCAGCCGAGATCGCAGGCGCGGGCTACTCGCTCCTGCGAGGTCCGCAACGGCGGATCGACGCCCTGCGTTCCGCCGCGTCTGCCCTCGCCGGCGGCGAGCTGGATTTCGGTTATGGTGATGATCTGCAGGGGCTGGAAGCCAAACTGCTGCCGCTTGCCGGGGTGGGTCCGTGGACTGTGGGCTACGTGGCCATGCGGGTCCTCGGCGCCCCGGACGTCTTCCTGGCCAATGACGCTGCGGTGCGTAACGGCATCCGGGCCCTCGCCGTGGACGCTGCAAACCCGCGCACGGCAAGCCCGCACACGGTAAGCCCGGGAGCCGCCGTCCAGGGGTTCGGCATCCCGGCGCCGGACTTCCGCGAAGTCAGCCCGTGGCGGTCCTACGCCACCATGCACCTGTGGCGCGCCGCGGCTGCGCCGAAGGCCCCTGTGCGTGAACAAAACGTTCCAGAGAAAGCGATGCAATGAAAGCCCAACTGCTGACCGTGCCCACACCGGACGGCCCGTTCACCATCCTCGCGCAGGACGGCGTGGTGCTGGCCTCCGGCTGGACCGCCGAACCCGGTGAGCTGACCGGGCAGATCCACCCGGAACTGCGTCCGGGTGACGTGGAGGCGGTGACTGATCTGGGTCCGATTTCCCGGGCAGTGGAAGCTTTCTACGCCGGGGACCCCGCACCGGCCATGGCCGTTCCCGTGCTGCAGAAGTCCGGGCCGTTCCGGTCGCATGCCTGGGATGTGCTTCGGACGGTGGCGGCCGGAGCGCCGGTGACGTACACCGAGTATGCGGATCTGTCCGGAAAACCGAAGGCGGTCCGGGCTGCTGCCAGCGCGTGTGCCTTCAATGCCGCGGCCTTGTTTGTGCCGTGCCACCGCGTCATCCGCACTGACGGTTCCCTGGGCGGATTCCGCTGGGGCCTGGCCATCAAGGAGAGCCTGCTCGCCCGGGAGGCAAAGGAAAGCCTGCTGGCCCGCGAAGCGGTATAACGCTTACCGCACTTCGGGAGGTCCGGCAGGCCAGGCCAGCAATTCCGGCAGGTCGGAGGTGTAGGGCATCCGGTGCGGGGGCAGTCATGGCGCCCACCCTAACCTTCCGGGATTCCGTTCGGGCCGAAGCGGTGCCGGATGTGCCGCCGGTCGTGGCGCGCCTGCCAGAACTCCAGTTCCGTCGGCCTGACCGCATAGAGCTGCCAGTCGGGATTGTGGCTGCCGTCTGCTGCGGGCCGCGCCCGCCAGTCTGCCGCCGACGCTTCAGCGGACAGCTCAACCACCGGGCCGGCCACGCGAACCTGCCGGCCCTGCTGCGGCCAGTAGAAGTTCAGGGCGGCGGCGGGGTTGACCGAGAGTTCCCGGCCTTTCCGTGAGGTGCGGGACGTGGCGAAATGCCAGCCGTCGTCGTCGATGTCCTTAAGGATAAGCATCCTGGCGGACGGCTGGCCGTTGACGTCCGCGGTGGCCAGGCTGCAGGCGTGAGGTTGCATCACCCCGACAGCCAGGGCCTCCGCCAGCCACAATTTGAACAGCGCCACCGGATCGGCGGGCGCCGTGGCGGGGTCGAAGTCCGGCAGGTCGGCGGGAAAATCAGGCAGCGCCCGGAGGTGGCTGCGGAAGGCGTTGCTCATGGCGCAATGGTAGCGGGAGCGTTTTGCGGTTTACACACAACGCTCTCTCAGTCGATGCATGAATATCGCCAACGCTCTCTCACGTTCTTGAGGATAGTGAGAGAGCGTTGGCCAGAAACCCGCATCAAGTGAGAGAGCGTTTGACTACTGGGCCGCGTACTCGCGCACGCCGGCGAGCTCGCCCTCGAGGGCAAGCATCTGGCGTTCGACGGCGGCCGGTGCGGTCCCGCCTTGGGAGTTGCGGCTGTTCAGCGACCCCTCAGTGGACAGGACCGTGCGGACCTCCGGAGTCAGGTGCGCCGAGATGGCCGCGTACTCCTCATCCGTCAGGTCCCACAGTTCAACATCCCGGCTTTCGGCCTGCTTGACCGCCGCGCCCGAGAGCTCGTGGGCCTCGCGGAACGGCACGCCCTGCCGGACCAGCCATTCGGCGATGTCCGTGGCCAGCGCGAAGCCCTGGGGTGCCAAGGCTTCCATCCGCTCCGTGTTGAACTTCAGCGTGGCGACCATGCCCGAAACAGCCGGAAGCAGCAGCTCCAGGGTGTCGGCGGCGTCGAAGACCGGCTCCTTGTCCTCCTGCAGGTCGCGGTTGTACGCGAGCGGCAGTCCCTTCAGCGTCGCCAGCAGCCCGGTCAGGTTGCCGATCAGGCGCCCCGCCTTGCCGCGGGCCAGCTCCGCCACATCCGGGTTCTTCTTCTGCGGCATGATCGAGGAGCCCGTGGAGTAGGAATCGTGCAGGGTGACGAAGGAGAACTCCTTCGTGGCCCACAGGATTACTTCCTCCGAAACGCGGGACAGGTCAACGCCGATCATGGCCGTGATCCAGGCGAACTCGGCGAAGACATCGCGGGAGGCGGTGCCGTCGATCGAGTTGTGGGTTGCGGAGAAGAAACCGAGGTCTGCCGCCACGGCCTCCGGGTCCAGTCCCAGCGAGGAGCCCGCCAAGGCACCCGAACCGTAGGGTGACACGCCGGCGCGCTTGTCCCAGTCCTGGAGCCGCTGCACATCGCGCAGCAGCGCCCAAGCGTGGGCCAGCAGGTGGTGGCTGAGCAGGACCGGCTGGGCATGCTGCAGGTGCGTGCGGCCGGGCATGGCCACACCCTGGTGCGCCTTGGCCTGCTCCACCAGGGCCTCGATGGTGGCGAGCACGCCGCGCGCGATGATCCGGGCGTGGTCACGCAAAAACATGCGGCCCAGCGTAGCCACCTGGTCGTTCCGGGACCGGCCGGCGCGGAGCTTGCCGCCCAGCTGGGTCCCGGCGCGCTCGATCAGGCCGCGTTCCAGTGACCCATGAACGTCCTCGTCAGACTCGGCCGGCAGGTACGCGCCGGAGGCAACGTCCTCATCCAGCCGGCTCAGGGCATCAAGCATGCCTGCGAGCTCGGCGTCGTCCAGCAGGCCGGCCTTATGCAGCACGCGGGCGTGCGCCTTGGACCCGGCGATGTCATAGCGGGCCAGCCGCCAGTCGAAGTGGGTGGACTTACTCAGGGCGGCGAGGGCATCCGCGGGGCCGCCGGCGAACCGGCCGCCCCACAGTGCGCCCGTGTTTGTCGCTTCCGACTTCTGGGTTTCGACAGGCTCAACCACCGGAACTTACTTTCCTGCGACGCGGATATCGCGGCCGGACGCAACCTTGGCGGACATGCCCCACAGCTCGATGAAGCCGCGGGCCATGGACTGGTCGAACGTGTCACCGGTGTCGTACGTGGCGAGGTCGAAGTCGTAGAGCGAGGTGTCGGAGCGGCGGCCGTTGACGATCGCCTGGCCGCCGTGCAGCACCATACGGATGTCACCGGAGACGTACTTCTGGGTGTCCTCGATAAAGGCGTCCAGGGAGCGCTTGAGCGGTGAGAACCACTGGCCGTCGTAGACCAGTTCGGCCCAGCGCTGGCCAACCGTGGCCTTGAAGCGGGCCTGCTCACGCTCGATGGTGATGTCCTCGAGGTGCTTGTGCGCGGTGATCAGCGCCATGGCACCCGGTGCTTCGTAGATTTCGCGGGATTTGATGCCCACGAGGCGGTCCTCCACTACGTCGATCCGGCCCACACCCTGCGCGCCGGCACGGCGGTTGAGTTCCTTGATGGCCTGCAGCGGGGTGACCTTGATGCCGTCGATCGCTACCGGCACGCCGGCTTCGAAGGAGATGGTGACCTCGTCCGGTGCCGGCGGGAACTCCGGGGTGGCGGTGTAGTCGTAGATGTCCTTGGTGGGCGAGTTCCAGATGTCCTCAAGGTAGCCGGTTTCGACGGCGCGGCCCCAGACGTTCTGGTCGATCGAGTACGGGTTCTTCTTGGTGGTCTCGATCGGGAGGCCCTTTTCCTCGGCGAAGGCGATGGCCTTGTCGCGGGTCAGGGCGAGGTCGCGGACGGGTGCGATGCACTTCAGGTCCGGGCCGAGGGTCTGGATGCCCACTTCGAAGCGGACCTGGTCGTTGCCCTTGCCGGTGCAGCCGTGGGCAACGGTGGTGGCGCCGAATTCGCGGGCGGCCTTAACCAGGTGCTTGACGATCACCGGGCGGGAAATGGCGGACACCAGCGGGTAGTGGCCCTGATAGAGGGCGTTGGCCTTCAGCGTGGGCATGCAGTATTCGTCGGCGAACTCATCGGACGCGTCAGCAACATAGGCTTCGACGGCGCCGCAGCCCAGGGCGCGCTGGCGGATGGTCTCCAGCGACTCGCCGCCCTGTCCGACGTCAACCGCTACGGCGATGACCTCGGCGCCGGTGGCTTCACCGATCCAGCCGATGGCTACGGAAGTATCAAGGCCACCGGAGTAGGCCAGAACAATACGCTCAGTCACGAAAATGCTCCTTAGTTGTTTGGTTCTTGGTTGTCTTCAAGTTTATGGCGCGAAATTTATTGCGCGGCTTCCTCGGCCAGTTGCAGGAACCGGACGGCCAGGTCCTGCCCGCCCTGCGGATCCCGCGACACCAGCAGCACGGTGTCGTCACCGGCGATCGTCCCGAGGATCGACGGCATCACTGAGTGGTCAATGGCCAGCGCCAGGAAGTTGGCCGCGCCCGGCGGCGTCCGGAGCACCGCGATGTTTGCCGACGCCTCCGCAGTGACCAGGAGTTCGCTGCAGAGCCTTGCCAGCCGGGCATCCAGGATCTCCTGGCTCACACCGCTCTTGGCAGCTCGCTCGCCGCCTTCGCCGGGGACGGCGTAGACCAGCACACCTTCCTTGCCGCGGACGCGGACAGCGCCGAGTTCCACGAGGTCCCGGGACAGGGTTGCCTGGGTGACCTGGACGCCGTCGTCCGCCAGCAACGCAGCCAGCTCCGCCTGGGAGCGCACCGATTCACCCGTCAGGATGGCGGTGATGCGCGCCTGACGGGCGGTTTTGGTGGCCGGGCTGGAGCCCGGCGCAGCCGACGGGACGGACACTAGCGGCCGACCTCCTGCGGCGCCAGCCCGTCCACCAGTGACAATCCGTCCACCACGGCGAGCCCGGACCGGTGCATCAGCCATGCCATCAGGGCCTTCTGGGCGTGCAGCCGGTTCTCGGCTTCGTCCCACACGATCGACTGCGGGCCGTCGATCACGCCGGCAGAAATCTCGTAGCCCCGGTACGCGGGCAGGCAGTGAAGCACGACGGCGTCATCCGCCGCGTGTGCCATGGCCTCCTCATCGACGGAGTACTCCCGGAACAGCTGCAGCCGGGCTTCCTTTTCGGCCTCCTGGCCCATGGAGACCCAGGTGTCCGTGGCAACAACGTCGGCACCATTGAGGGCGGCCGCGGCATCGGTGGTAACCAGCACGGACCCGCCGGTCTGGGCGGCACGTTCCTCGGCCGCAGCGACGATCTCCGTTGCCGGGAGGTAGCCTTCGGGGCCGGCGATGCGGACGTGCATGCCGGCCGTAACACCCGCCAGCAGGTACGAGTTGGCCATGTTGTTGGCGGCGTCACCGAGGTAGGCCATGGTCAGACCTGCCAATTCGCCCTTGTGCTCTTTGACCGCGAGCAGGTCAGCCAGGAGCTGGCACGGGTGGTAGTCGTCGCACAGGGCGTTAATGACCGGCACCTTCGAGTTTCCGGCCATGGCCACCAGGCCGGAGTGCGCCCCGGTGCGCCAGACGATGGTGGAGACCATCCGCTCCAACACCTTGGCGGTGTCCTCCACCGATTCCTTGTGGCCGATCTGGGCCTCACCCGGGTTGATGATCAGTGCGTTGCCACCCATGTCAGCAATGCCGGTGGCGAAGGAAACCCTGGTCCGGGTGGAGGTTTTGTCGAAGATGACGGCAACGGTCTTGCGGCCATTCCCCTCGGCGGCAAACGGCTGCACACTGTAGGGCGCGGCCTTCATCCGGACAGCAAGTTCGAGGACCTCAGCCTGCTCGGCCGGGCTGAGGTCTGTGTCCTTGAGGAAGTGCCGGGTAGTGGTGGATGCAGGAGTCACAGAGCGTCCTTAGCTGTCTGGAGGATGGCCGGGAGGGCGGCGAGGAAGGTACCGGCCTGTTCGGTGGTGAGGACCAGCGGCGGGGCAAGTCGGATGGTGCGGGGGCCGGGGCTGTTCACGATGAAGCCGGCGTCCAGCCCGGCGGTCACCACGGCAGACGCCACATCGGCGTCCAGGTCGAAGCCGATCAGCAGGCCTTCGCCGCGGACTTCGGTGACGCCGTCGACGTCGGTGAGCCCGGCGCGGAGGTAGTCCCCCACCTTTGCGACGTTCTCCAGCACCCGCTGGCTTTCAATCGCGTGCAGGGTGGCCAGTGCGGCCGCCGTCGCCACCGGGTTGCCGCCAAAGGTGGTGCCGTGCTGGCCGGCGGTCAGGAGCGACGACGTCCGCTCGCCGAAGGTGACGAGCGCTCCGATGGGGAAACCCCCGCCCAGGCCCTTGGCCAGGGTGATGGCGTCCGGCACGATTCCGCTGTCCTGGCTGGCGAGCCATTTTCCGGTGCGGCCGATGCCGGTCTGGACCTCGTCGAGGATGAGCAGGGCGCCTGCCTTTGCAGTTGCCTCGCGGGCTGCCTTCAGGAACCCGGGGGGCAGCGGCCGTACTCCGGCTTCGCCCTGGATCGGCTCAAGGAACACTGCGGCTACTGTTTCGTCGACGGCGGCCTCCAGGGCTGCGATGTCGCCGAACGGGATGTGGACCACGCCGCCGGGCAGCGGCTCGAACGGGGCACGGTAGGCCTCCTTGGCTGTCAGGGCCAGGGCGCCCATGGTGCGGCCGTGGAAGGCACCTTCAAGGGCGATGATCTTGTTACGGGGCGCGCCGCTTGGGCCGGCGCTGTTCCGCCGCGCCAGTTTAAACGCAGCCTCAACAGCCTCCGTGCCGGAGTTGGCAAAGAACACCTTGGAGCCGGCCGGGGCCTGCGTCAGGTCCAGCAGCTTTTCGGCCAGCGCGATCTGGGTGGGGCTGGTGAAAAAGTTGGAAACATGGCCCAAGGTGGCCAGCTGGCTGGAAATCACGGACGTGACAAACGGGTTGGCATGGCCCAGGGCGTTAACGGCAATGCCGCCGAGCAGGTCCAGGTATTCCTTACCGTCGGCATCCCAGACCAGGCAGCCGGCACCACGGACCAGGACCCGCTGCGGAGTCCCAAAGACACCCATCAGGGACGTTGAGTAGCGGGCAAGCCACTCGGCGCCGCTGGTGTGGCCAACGAGTGCGCTTGCGGCGGCCTCCGCCGCGATAGGGGCCCCGCCCGCTTCGCGGTGCCCGACCACACCCTGGCCCCCCTCGCTGCTGCGGCCTTCAGCGGACTGGCTTAGTTCTGTGTTGGTCATGCATTCACCTCTTCGTCGGGGACGACCTGCGTGCCAATGCCCGCCGTCGTGAAGGTTTCCAGGAGCATGGAGTGGGGCAGCCTGCCGTCCACAATGTGGGCACGCTCCACTCCGCCGTCGATGGCCCTGAGGCATGCCTCCATTTTGGGAATCATGCCGGATTCAAGGGACGGCAGCAGCTCGCGCAGCTCCGAAGCGGTCAGGGAGGAAATGAGCGAGGACGTCTCCGGCCAGTTGGCGTAGAGGCCTTCGACGTCGGTGAGGATCACCAGTTTGGACGCACCGAGGGCTTCGGCCAGTGCCGCCGCGGCCGTATCGGCGTTGACGTTGAGGACCTGCCCCGTGGTCTGGGCGCGTTCGGCTGCCGCATCGGTTCCGTCATCTTCGATTTCCGGGGCAACGGTGGAAATCACCGGGATCCGGCCCGCGGCGAGAATGTCCAGGATCCCCTCGGGGTTCACGCCCACTACTTCGCCCACCAGGCCCAGGTCCACTTCCTCGCCGTCGATGACGGTGCCGGTGCGGACAGCGCGGAGGAGGCCGCCGTCTTCGCCGGACATGCCCACCGCGTAGGGTCCGTGGGAGTTGATCAGGCCCACCAGTTCGCGGCCCACCTGGCCGGTGAGGACCATCCGGACCACGTCCATGGCTTCGGGGGTGGTGACGCGCAGGCCGCCCTTGAACTCGGACTCGATGCCCAGCCGCGCCAACATGGAGTTGATCTGGGGTCCGCCGCCGTGAACCACCACGGGGTGGATCCCTACGTGGTGCAGGAACACCACGTCTTCCGCGAACGCCCGGCGCAGTTCCTCGTTGACCATGGCATTGCCGCCGTATTTGATCACCATGGTGGTGCCGGCGAAGCGCTGGATCCAGGGCAGCGCCTCGATCAGCGTGCCGGCCTTGCTTTGGGCATCATGCATGGATGTGGTTTCGCGGGTCTGGGTGTTCATGGCGTGCTGTATCTCCAGGGTTGCCGGTGAATCTAGCTTGAGTAGGCGCTGTTCTCGTGGACGTAGTCGTGGGTGAGGTCGTTGGTCCAGATGGTGGCCTCGGCATCGCCGGACCTCAGGTCAATCTCCACCAGGACTTCGCGGGCTTCCAGGTCAACCAGGTTGCGGTCATCACCGATGCTGCCATCGCGGCAGATCTGGATGCCGTTGATGGCGACGTTCAGCTGGTCCGGCTCGAACACGGCATCAGTGGTGCCCACGGCGGACAGCACCCGGCCCCAGTTGGGATCCTTGCCGAAGATCGCTGCCTTGAACAGGTTGGACCGTGCCACGGAACGGCTGACGGTTTCGGCATCCCGCTCGCTGGCGGCGTTGAACGTACGGATCGCGATGTCGTGGCTCGCGCCCTCGGCGTCGCCGATGAGCTTTCGCGCCAGCTCGGCGCACACCTGCGTCAGGCCCGCACCAAAAACTTCGGCGGAAGGAACGGCGCCGGAGGCCCCGGAAGCCAGCAGCACCACTGTGTCGTTGGTGGACATGCAGCCATCCGAGTCAGCCCGGTCAAAAGTGACATGCGTCGCGTCGCGGAGGACGACGTCGAGCAGTTCCGGTGCGACGTCGGCGTCAGTGGTGAGGACCACCAGCATGGTGGCCAGCCCGGGTGCCAGCATGCCGGCGCCCTTGGCGATGCCGCCGATGGTGAATTCCTGGCCGTCCGCGTCAGAACCGATGAACAGCGCTGACTTCGGCACGGAATCAGTGGTCATGATGGCGTTGGCCGCGTCCGGGCCGCCGTCGGCACTTAGCGCTGCAGAGGCAGCCTCAACGCCCGGCAGGATCTTGTCCATGGGCAGCTGTTCGCCGATCAGGCCGGTGGAGCAAACAAACACGTCCGTGGCCGAGATGCCGAGCACCTTGGCGACGTGCTCCGCCGTGCTGTGGGTGTTCTGGAAGCCCTGCGGGCCGGTGCAGGCATTCGCGCCGCCGGAGTTGAGGACGACGGCGTCAACGCGGCCATCCGAGACCACCTGGCGGGACCAGTGGACCGGCGCTGCCGCCACCCGGTTGCTCGTGAAGACGGCGGCCGCGGTCTTCGAGGGGCCGTCGTTGACTACCAGGGCGAGGTCCGGTTTCCCGGATGCTTTCAGGCCGGCGGTGACGCCGGCGGCCCGGAATCCCTTGGGTGCGGTAACGGTCACGGGGCAACTCCCTGCAGGTTGAGGCCGGCGGTCTCCGCCAGGCCCAGGGCAATGTTCATGGACTGCACGGCGCCGCCGGCGGTCCCCTTGGTGAGGTTATCAATGACGCACGTGACAATCACGCGCCCGGTGTGTTCATCCAGCGCCAGCTGCATGGCGGCGTGGTTGGAACCCTGGACGGATTTGGTGGTGGGCCATTGCCCTTCAGGCAGCAGGTGCACGAACGGTTCGTCGTCGTAGGCATCCGCCCAGGCCTGGCGGAGGTCCGCGGCAGCGACGCCCGGCTTTACCTTGGCGGTGGCCGTAGTGAGGATGCCGCGGCTCATTGGGGCCAGCGTAGGGGTGAAGGAGACGGTGACACGTTCGCCGGCCGCATTGGAGAGCCCCTGTTCCATTTCCGGGGTGTGGCGGTGGCCACCGCCAACTCCATAGGGACTCATGGAGCCCATGACTTCAGAGCCGATCAGGTTCACCTTCGCAGCCTTGCCCGCACCCGAGGTTCCGGAGGCGGAAACTATGACGACGTCGTCGGGGTGGAGCAGTTTGGCGGCAAAGCCGGGCGTCAGCGCGAGCAGGGCCGACGTCGGGTAGCAGCCGGGGACCGCGATCCGGGTGGCGCCCTTGAGCGCCTCACGCTGGCCCGGGAGTTCCGGCAGGCCGTACGGCCACGTTCCGGCGTGGGTGGAACCGTAGAACTTTTCCCAGGCGGCCGGATCGACGAGGCGGTGGTCTGCGCCGGCGTCGATCACTACAGTGCCTTCGGGAAGCTGCGCCGCAATCCCTGCGGACGTGCCGTGCGGGAGGGCCAGGAACACAACGTCGTGACCGGCAAGGTTTTCCACTGTGGTGTCCTCGAGGATGCGGCTTGCCAGTCCGTGCAGGTGGGGCTGCAGCTCGCCAAGGCGGGAGCCGGCATTGCTGTGCGCAGTGATCGCACCGATGGTTACGTCCGGATGGCCTGCGAGCAGGCGCAGAACTTCTCCTCCGGCGTAACCGCTGGCCCCGGAGACGGCAACAGAAATAGTCATGCCCTGAATCTTACAGCAAAAGTATTCATTGTGTCCGATATTTATGCATTGCTTTCTTTCCTTGCGGCACCCCGACGGTCAGTCCCCTCTATGCTGAGGTGAGGGTGATACCGACCGCGCAGTCCGAATGTCGGCTGCAGCGTTGCCCGTAACTGTTACGAGGCCCTGCTCCATGTCCACCACCTTTGATACGTCCGAGCGCCCGCTATCGCGTGTCCGGAAGCCCAACGCAGTTGTCCTGAGCTATTCGGAGCTGCTGAAAACCGTCAAGGCGGAAGGTCTCCTTGAGCGCCGCGTCGGTTTCTACATCGCATTGTTTGCCAGCCTGGTCCTCCTGATGACAGCAGCGTGGTTTGGCTTCGCCCTGATCGGCGACAGCTGGTTCCAGCTCCTCATCGCTGCCGCCGTCGGCGTCCTCTGCACGCAGCTGAGTTTCCTGGCCCACGAGGCGGGACACCGCCAGATTTTCGCCTCCCGCCGCGCCAACGACTGGACCGCCCGCATCCTGGCCACCTCGGTTGCCGGCATGAGCTACTCCTGGTGGGAGCAGAAGCATGGCGCACACCATAACCACCCCAATGTCATTTCCAAGGACCCGGACATTGCCAGCGGGGCCATCGCTTTCCACACCGAAGGTGCCGCTACACGGCAGGGCCCGCTGTCGTTCCTCACCCGCAAGCAAGGTTGGTTCTTCTTCCCGCTGCTGTTCCTGGTGGGCCTGGGGCTTCAGATCGATTCAGTGAGATTCGTCCTCCGCCGGGCCAAAGTCACGCACCGCTGGGTAGAGCTTCCCATCCTGCTGGTCCGCCTCGGCACCCTGCCCGCTCTGGCTTTCACGTTCCTGCCCCTGGGAATGGCGT
Source organism: Arthrobacter sp. UYCo732 (assembly GCF_040547265.1). Taxonomy (NCBI): domain Bacteria; kingdom Bacillati; phylum Actinomycetota; class Actinomycetes; order Micrococcales; family Micrococcaceae; genus Arthrobacter; species Arthrobacter sp. UYCo732. The sequence goes on from NZ_JBEPPJ010000021.1 coordinate 17,386, forward strand.
TCGCTTTCATCGGCGTGCAGCTGGGCGTCTTCGGCTTCTACATGGGCGCGTCATTTGCCCCGAACCACAAAGGCATGCCCGTCCTGCCCGCGGACAGCCGCGTGGACTTTTTCAGCCGCCAAGTCCTGACCTCACGGAACATCTCCGGCGGCCGCTTCATGGACATCCTGCTCGGCGGCCTGAACCGCCAGGCTGAGCACCACCTCTTCCCGGACATGGCGCGGCCGCAGCTGGACAAGGCTGCCAGGATCGTCCGGGAGTACTGCACGAGGCACCAGGTTCCCTACACTGAAACCACGCTGCTCCAGTCCTACGGCATCATTGTCCGCTACCTCAACAATGTAGGACTCTCCGCAGGGCGCCGCTTCGAGTGCCCCATGGCCACGGTCACGCGGCGCTACTAGCGCAGTCCGGCATTCGCCTGCAGCACCCTCGTATGACCTGAAGCGACGGCCGGGTACCGGCCGTCGCTTCGTCGTCGGAAGCGGTGTCCCTAGGATGGTCAGAGAAACCGGCCCGGGAAGTCCCCGCCCCGGAGAGGAGACCTTTTATGCATGCCATCGTTGCCCGCCAGTCCGGAGGTCCGGAAGTCCTCGAGGCCGACGAGGTGGACCGTCCGACGCCGGGCCCCGGCCAGTTGCTGGTCAAGGTGGCAGCCACGGGCATTAACTTCATTGAGACCTACCAGCGCGGCGGGATGTATAAGGTTCCCTATCCCTTCACGCCGGGCTCTGAGGCTGCCGGGACCGTCGAGGAAGTCGGCGACGGCGTCGAGGGCTTCACCGTGGGCAGCCGGGTGGCAACCGCGGAGGGCCAGGAATGCTATGCGCAGTACACGGTCCTGGACGCGGACAAAGCGCTCCCCGTCCCCGACGGTGTGGACCTCCACACGGCCGCGGCGCTGCCCCTGCAGGGCATGACCGCCCACTATCTCATCAACTCGTCATTTAAAGTGGAGCCGGGCCACACAGTACTGGTCCATGCCGGAGCCGGCGGCGTCGGGCTGCTCATCACCCAGCTTCTGAAGGCCCGCGACGCCCGCGTCATCACCACTGTCTCCACTGCCGAAAAGGAGGAATTCGCGCGCGCAGCCGGCGCGGACCACGTGCTCCGCTACGACGGCTTCGCGGACGCAGTCCGCCAGCTCACCAACGGCGTCGGCGTCGATGCGGTGTACGACGGCGTGGGGAAAGATACGTTCGGCGGCTCACTTGCCAGCCTGCGCACCCGGGGCTTCCTGGTCCTCTTCGGGGCAGCCTCGGGCGCAGTGCCGCCGGTGGATCCCCAACGGCTCAACGCCGGCGGATCATTGTCGCTGACGCGGCCGAAGCTCGCCGATTTCCTCGCCAATCCCCAGGAACGCCTGTGGCGGTCCAGCGAAATTTTCGGCGCCGTGGCTGACGGAACCCTGAAGGTGCGGATCGGCGCCAGCTATCCCCTTGCTGAGGCCAGGCGCGCCCACGAGGACCTTGAGGGCCGGCGCACCACGGGCAAGGTCCTGCTTGTCCCCTGAATGCCAGCGAGAAAGGTGAATGGAATGTGAACCTTCAACTAATAATGACACCTTCCGTTCACCTTAGTAGGGCAGAATTCAACGGTGAGTGAGCATCTGCCGAGCATTGTCGCGTCCCCGCCGGAGAACCTATACCGCCCCCAGTTGGCCGGGTTGCCTTTGGCCACCCCTGAGCGGACCCTCGTGGCGATACTCGAAGACTCGGCTGCCCGCTTCCCGGAGGCGTCGGCACTCGACGACGGCCGTCGTTCCCTCAGCTACGCCGATCTGATGGCCGCTGTCAGGGCCAGGGGACGTGAGCTGCAGGCGGCCAGGCTCGGTGCCGGCGACAGGATCGGCGTACGCATCCCGTCCGGAACCAACGAGCTCTACATCGCAATTTTGGCCATTCTCCACATCGGTGCTGCCTACGTGCCGGTGGACGCCGACGATCCTGACGAACGCGCCCGGCTGGTCTTCGGCGAGGCAGGTGTGGCAGCGGTCCTCACAGGCGATGGCGCAGTCACATTTCCCGAACCCCGGGACTCCGCAGACCGGAGTGAAGCTGGAGGCACTGAAGCCCCAGGCCGAACCGCACGCCGTTCCACCGAGTACCGTCCTGCCGGGCCTGGCGATGACGCGTGGATCATCTTTACCTCCGGTTCCACCGGTACGCCCAAGGGCGTAGCCGTCCAGCACCGCTCCGCGGCCGCGTTTGTTGATGCAGAAGCCCGGATTTTCCTGCAGGAGGAACCCCTCGGGCCACAGGACAGAGTGCTGGCCGGGCTTTCGGTTGCCTTTGATGCCTCCTGCGAAGAGATGTGGCTTGCCTGGCGTCATGGATCCTGCCTGGTGCCCGCCCCGCGTGCATTGGTCCGGACAGGTACGGACCTTGGTCCCTGGCTCATCAACCACGGCATCACCGCCGTGTCTACTGTCCCCACCCTTGCCGCCCTCTGGCCGGCCGAATCCCTGGAGAACGTGCGCCTGCTGATCTTCGGCGGTGAGGCATGCCCGCCGGAGCTGGCCGAGCGCCTGGCCGTCCCCGGCCGCGAAGTCTGGAACACCTACGGCCCCACCGAGGCCACAGTGGTGGCTTGCGCCGCTCCCCTCGGCGGCGCCGGTCCCGTCCGCATCGGGCTCCCGCTGGATGGCTGGGACCTGGCCGTCGTCGACACCGATGGACTGCCGGTCGGTCAAGGTCAAATCGGCGAATTGATCATCGGCGGCGTCGGGCTGGCCCGCTACCTTGACCCGGACAAGGACCGGGAGAAGTACGCTCCCATGCCGATCTTCGGCTGGGAACGCGCCTACCGGTCCGGCGACCTGGTCCGCTATGAAGCGGAAGGCCTGATCTTCATGGGCCGCGCCGACGAGCAGGTGAAACTGGGCGGACGCCGGATCGAACTTGGCGAAATCGATGCTGCACTGCAGGCCCTCCCCCACGTCGCCGGAGCCACGGCGGCCGTCAAGACGACCGCGGCCGGCAACCAGATTTTGGTGGGCTACCTCGCCGCCGCAGACGCACGCCTCGACCTGACGGCTGCCCGCGAACACCTGGCGGCAAGCCTCCCCGCCCCGCTGATTCCGCTGTTGACCGTGGTGGACTCCCTTCCCACCAAGACCAGCGGCAAGGTAGACCGCCACGCGCTGCCCTGGCCGCTGACCGGGTCTGGTGCTGCAGATGCCGACGCAGCGCCACTGAACCTCCCCGAAGATGCCAACTGGGTTGCCGAACAATGGGCCGCCATCCTGGGCAGTCCTGTGACCAGCCTTGACGCCGACTTCTTCGCCTACGGCGGCGGTTCGCTGTCGGCCGCCCAACTGGTCTCAGCCCTTCGCGTGCGCTATCCCACCATCACCGTTGCCGATATCTACGCCACGCCCCGGATTGGCGCGCTGATTGATACGGCCCGCCAATCCCTTCCCGATGGGGTGGCGGCCGGACCAGCTCCGGAGAGGACCGTCCGCCCCACAGCCGTCAAATCACAGGTCTTCCAGACGCTGCTGGGCATTCCCCTGCACATCCTGGTGGGGATGCGCTGGCTGACCTACCTGATGGCGGCCAACAACCTGCTGGCGGCATTCGCGGGCTTCAGCGCAGCGCCCACCGTGTCCTGGTGGTGGGTGGCCGCCTCCTGGCTCGTGTTCGTCTCCCCCGCCGGCCGCATGCTAATTTCCATCGCCGCGGCACGGATCCTGCTCCGCAAGGTGGTGCCTGGCACGTACCCGCGCTCCGGACGGGTCCACCTCCGCCTTTGGCTGGCTGAACAGATCCAGGACCTGGCCGGCGCCGTCAGCCTTGCCAGCGCCCCCTGGGTGCCGTATTACGCACGGGCCTTGGGTGCGAAAATTGGCAACAACGTTCAGCTGCACTCGCTGCCTCCGGTCACCGGGCTGCTCTCCCTCGGCAGCGGCTCAAACGTGGAACCTGAAGTGGACCTGTCCGGCTGGTGGATCGACGGCGACGTGGTCCACATCGGCGCCGTCCGCATCGGTGCCGGTGCCAGCGTCGGGGCGCGGAGTACGCTGATGCCCGGCGCATCGATCGGCGCAGGGGCCCAGGTGGAACCGGGCTCGGCCGTCCTCGGAAAGGTGAAGGCTGGGCACCACGTTGCCGGTTCCCCGGCCCAACGCCGGGGCAAGGCCAAATATTCGCGGCCGGACACACCAGTAGAACACCGGGTGATTGGCAGGCTCTGGTTCACCGGATTCGCCGCCGCATCCGCCGTGCTTGCAATGATTCCCTATGTCTCCGCAGCCGCGGCAGCGATGGTGGTCTTCGCTTTCATCAGGGGTAGCCACTCGCTGTCCGCCGCCGTGCCGCAGCTCCTGCTTGCCCTCGCACCGGCGGCCCTCGTCTGGTTCCTGGCCAACCTGCTGCTCATTCTGGCCACTACCCGGCTGCTTGGCATTGGCCTGAAGGAGGGCTACTACCGTGTCCGGAGCCGGATCGGCTGGCAGGTCTGGGCCACCGAACGGGTGTTGGACCTGTCCCGCGACCTGCTCTTCCCTGTCTACGCGAGCCTCTTCACGCCTGTTTGGCTCCGTCTGCTTGGGGCTAAGATCGGCAAGAACGTGGAAGCGTCCACGGTGCTGCTCATTCCGAAAATGACCACCGTGGGCGAGGGTGCCTTCCTGGCTGACGACACCATGGTGGCGTCCTACGAGCTCGACGGCGGCTGGCTGCGGATTGCGCCTGCGAAGATCGGCAAGCGCTCTTTCCTGGGCAACTCCGGCATGACGGCGGCCGGCCGGAACGTGCCGAAGAACTCGCTCGTCGCCGTGCTGTCCGCCACGCCGGCCAAGGCCAAATCCGGAACGTCATGGCTCGGCAGCCCTCCAGTGCGGCTACGGCGCACTGCCATCGCCTCGGACGATACGCGCACCTATGAGCCCCCGCTGCGGCTCAAGTTTGCCCGCTCCCTCTGGGAGCTGGGCCGGTTTGTCCCCGTGGTGACCACGGTGGCAATCGCCGCCGGCGTGATGCTCGCTTTCGACTGGCTGGGCGCCACGTACAACTACGGAATTGCCGCCGTCGTGGGCGGAGTGGTCATGCTGGTGGCCGGCGCGGTGGCCGCGGGCAGCGCCGTCGTCGCTAAATGGGTGCTGGTGGGGCGGATCCGTAAAGGCGAACACCCGCTGTGGAGTTCCTTTATCTGGCGCAACGAGGTGGTGGACACGTTCATCGAAATGGTCAGTGCCCCCTGGTTCGCACGTGCTGCCACCGGCACGCCGGCGTTGGTCTGGTGGCTTCGGTCGCTCGGCGCAAAGATTGGCCGCGGCACGTGGTGCGAAAGCTACTGGCTTCCGGAGGCGGACCTCGTAACCCTTGGGCGGAACACCACTGTCAACCGTGGCTGCGTGGTCCAGACGCACCTCTTCCATGACCGGGTCATGAGCCTGGACACTGTTACCCTCGAAGACGGAGCAACTATGGGACCCCACGGCGTGATCCTGCCCCAGGCGAGCATCGGCAACGGTGGAACAGTAGGACCGGCGTCACTGGTCATGCGGGGCGAATCCGTTCCCGCCGCGACATACTGGATGGGCAACCCGGTGAGCCCCTGGAGCGGCCCCGCAACGTCCGCGCCCAAACCAAGGTAGCCCCGCAGCGCCAACTGTCCCTGCCGCCCCTGCTGATCGGAAAGACCGTCTTATGAGTTCCCCCGCACCGAGCCCCACGGCCGCCAGTACCGGCCCGGCACGCACCTCGGAGCAAGGCGTTTCCGCGCCCGACCCCTATATGCCCGGCCATGGCACCAGCGCCTATCGTGTGAACCGCTACGAACTGGACCTTGACTACAAACTCAGCAGCAACCGCCTCAGCGGGCGCGCAGTCCTGCACGCTGTAACGCAGTACGCGACGGCGGCCCTGGTATTGGACCTGACCGGGCTGCGGGCCACCAAGATCCAGCTCAGCGGGCGCCGCATGCGCAAGTACAGCCAGCGCGCGGAGCAGTTGGTCATTGTGCCTGACACCGTATTGCCGGCGGGCGAGGCCTTCACCCTGGACATCCGGTATGAGGGCAACCCTGTCCCCCGGCGCGGATTCTGGGGTGAGGTGGGCTGGGAGGAACTCACCGACGGCGTCCTGGTGGCCGGCCAGCCGAACGGCGCGGCGTCCTGGTTCCCCTGCAACGACCACCCCGGGGACAAGGCCAGCTACCGCATCAGTGTGACCACCGATGCCAAGTATAGGGCCGTCTGCAACGGCAGGCTGGTGTCCCACAGCAGCAGGGCCAGCCGCGAGACCTGGATCTACGAGCAGCCGGAGCCGATGGCCACCTACCTCGCCACGGTCCAGATTGGCCGGTACGAACTCCTCGCACTGAACCCTTCCACCACGGACGGTCAGGTCCCGCAGTTTGCCGCCGTGCCGGCGCTGTTGACCGAAACAGCCCGCGAAGGCCTGGCCAGGCAACCCGAGATGATGCGCACGTTTGCCAGCTGCTTCGGGCCCTACCCCTTCCCGGACTACTCCGTGGTGGTGACTGAAGACGAGCTGGAAATACCGCTTGAGGCACAGACCCTCTCCATCTTCGGCCGGAACCACCTGACGCAGGCGTGGGAGTCGCAGCGGCTCATCGCCCACGAGTTGGCCCATCAGTGGTTCGGCAACTCCCTCACGGCCACTTCGTGGGCGGACATCTGGCTCCACGAGGGCTTCGCATGCTACGCGGAGTGGATCTGGTCTGAGGAAGCAGGCGTCCTGCCGGTGGCCGACAGGGCCGCCGCGGCCTGGCGGAAGCTGGCAGCCGGCAACCAGGACATCATTGTTGGTGACCCGGGTCCGGAACTCATGTTTGATGACCGGGTCTACAAACGCGGCGCCATGGCCCTGCACGCCCTCCGGATCCGGTGCGGCGACCTCGCCTTCTTTGCGCTGCTGCACGACTGGACCAGCAACAACCGGCATGGTTCAGTTTCCACGGCCGCCTTTATCCTGGCTGCGGACCGGGCCACCGGCGTGGATACGGAAGCATTGCTGCACCCCTGGCTTCACGAGGCGGCTCTCCCGCCGCTGCCTGTGCGCTGACGGGCAGCGCCGCCAGATTGGTGGCACTGACAGGCTGAGCCCTGAAACGCCGGAGGGCGCGAAGAACCGGCAGGTGACAGCGCGACGGCGGCGCGGAAGTCCAGCGGCAGGCCGGCCTCGCCTGCGGCCAGGTCCCTGATCTCGGGACGGTGCAGGACATCCAGGGTGTCCGGTGAAACGTTGAGGCCCTCGCCGGTCATCTTGAGCCAGGCTTCCTTGCGCGCCCACAGCCGGGCCCGCTCGTTGAGCAGGTCAGCTCCGGAAAAGCCCGCGACGGCGGCGCCCTCGTCCGGCGTCAGGGCCACCGTGTCGAAGCCGTCAAAGTCCAGCCGGGCCGGATCCTCCAAGTCCACGCCGATGGTGACCCCGGCAGGCGGGTCCACCAGGGCGCCCAGCAGAATCCAGCCGGAGCTCCGGGCCAGGCTCAGGGCCAGCGGCACCGGCCTGCCCTTGACGGTGTACCCCGGCCTGCCATGGGATACCCCGGGGCCGGAGCCGCACCGGAAACAGCTGAAGTGCGTCGTGAGGTCCGATGCCGAGACGTCCAGCAATTCTGCTGCGAACGTTCGCAGGGCCAGCCGGCCGGCCACAAAAGTGGCCCGGGGGCCCGGTGCCAGGGCGGCTGCCCGCTCCAGTTCGGCCGGTCCCAGCAGTTCCGGCCAGCCCCCCGCCGTCGAACGCTGTCCGTTCTTTTCCGGTGCCGGCCCTGCCGGATGGTGCCCACACTGTGCCTGCCCTCCCGGTATGCCGGGAGGGCAGGAACGCAGGACCGGAACCGGTACTGCCGGTCCCGCCACGGAGATCAGCTCTTAGCGCTGGACGGCGCCGAAGCGCTCGGCGGCCAGGGCCACGGCGCTTTCACGTGCTGCCGAGGCTTCGTCGGCCGTCAGGGTGCGGTCCATTGCCCGGAACCGTAGGCCGAAGGCCAGCGACTTCTTGCCGTCCTCAATGCCTTTGCCGGCGTAGACGTCGAACAGTGCCACGTCCTCCAGCAGCTCGCCGGCTCCTTCGCGGAGTGCGTCGAGGACGTGGTCGGCGGGGACGTCCTGCGGCACTACCAGGGCAACATCCTGGGTGGCCACCGGGAACGTGGAGATGTGGCGGGCCACAATAACGTCCGCGGCAGCTTCGAACAGGGCGTCAGCGTTCAGTTCCAGTGCCACCGAGCGGGCAGGCAAATCGTGCGCCGCGAGGAGCTTGGGGTGCAGCTCGCCGGCGTAACCCACCACCTCCCCGGTCCGGAGCGCGAGTTGCGCGGCACGGCCGGGGTGGAACGCCTGGTGGGCCCCCTGGCTGACCACCACGGCCACGCCGAGGACATCCCCGGCCAGCCGGGCAACATCCAGGGCGTCGGACCAGTCCCACAGTCGCGGAGTGTGGCCGGCGGCGGCAGGCGAATCGTGGCCGGTCAGCACTGCGGCGATGTGCAGCGGCTGGTCCGGGACGCCGTCGTACAGCGCATCCAGCACCTCGTCGGAAGGCTTGGCGCCCAGCGGCGGGATGGACGGCGTTCCCACCGTGCCGTCGGGCAGGAAGACGAGGCCCGCTTCGAAGAGCGCCAGGTCGCGGAACCCACGGGAGTGGTTCCGTTTGGCCACCTCAAGGAGCCCGGGCAGGATGGACGTGCGCAGGTAGCCGTGTTCCTCGCTGATTGGATTGGCCAGCTTCACCGCGGTCCGGGGAGCACCCTGCTCGGCAACGCCGAACGTCTCGTTGGCGGCCTTGGAGACGAACGGGTAGGCCAGCACTTCGGTCAGCCCGGCGTCAGCCAGCGCTTGGATGAGCCGGCGGCGCTGCTGCTGCACGCGCGTCAGGCCACGTCCGGGAGGGGCCACCGGGAGGGTGGCGGGGATGTTTTCGTAGCCCACCAGCCGGGCGATTTCCTCGGTGAGGTCCTCTTTGGTTTCCAGGTCGTTCCGCCAGCTCGGAGCGGTGACGGTCCAGCCGCCGTCGGCCTTCTCCACCACGGCGCCCAGGTCCTCCAGCGAGGTGACAATCTGTTCCTCGGTGAAGTCGATGCCGATCCGCTGGGCGGCGTAGCCCGCCGGCAAGGTGATGGTGACAGCGTCAGGTGCGGTCCCGACGTCGGTCCCCGCCTGGTCAGCGACGCCCCCGGCGAGCTCCACCAGGAGGTCAACCACACGTTGGGCGGAAATGTCCGCCACGTGCCAGTCCACGCCACGCTCGAAGCGCTTGGACGCCTCGGACGGCAGCTTGTGGCGGCGCCGGGAACGGCCGATGGACACTTCGTCGAAGTGTGCGGCCTCAACCAGGACGTTCGACGTCGAATCGCTCACCTCGGTGGCGGCGCCGCCCATCACGCCTGCGATGCCGATCGCGCCGGAACCGTCGGTGATGAGGAGGTCCTCGGAGTCGAGAGTGCGCTCCTTGTCGTCCAGGGTGGTGATCTTCTCTCCTGCGACGGCGCGGCGGACAACAATGTCACCGGACAGCTTGTCCTGGTCATAGCAGTGCGTGGGCTGGCCCAGCTCCAGCATGACGTAGTTGGAGATGTCCACCGGCAGGGAGATCGACCGGATGCCGGCCAGACGCAGCCGCGAGGTCATCCACGGCGGCGTAGGCCTGGTGGCATCCACGCCGCTGACGGTGCGGGCCACGAAGCGGTCGCAGCCGGGCTTGCCGTAGATGGGCGCGTCGTCGTTGAGCTTGACGCCGTAGCCGCCGGAGAGCTCCGCCGGGGCCTGCACTTTGGAGGCAGGATCGATGAAGGTGGTACCCGTGGCGTGGGCATATTCACGGGCCACACCGCGGATGGAGAACGCGTAGCCGCGGTCCGGGGTCACGTTGATCTCGGCTGCCTGGTCGTAGAGGCCCAGCAGGTCCATGGCGTCGGTGCCGATTTCCGGGTCGAGTCCGATCCGGGAGAGCACCAGGATGCCGTCGTGGTCATCGCCGATGCCAAGCTCGCGGACGGAGGCGATCATGCCGGCGGAGAGGTGCCCGTAGGTCTTCCGCGCGGAGATGCGGAAGTCGCCCGGCAGGACCGCGCCGGGAAGGGTGACCACTACTTTGTCGCCTTCCGCGAAATTGTGGGCACCGCAAATGATGCCCTGCACGCCGGAGGAATCAATGCCTTCGCCGGTCAGGGTTTGCTCCTGGCCTTCGGGGACCACGCGGACCTGGCACCAGTTGATGGTCTTGCCGTTGGACTGCGGCTCCTTGACCAGGCTCAGGACCTGGCCCACCACTATGGGGCCCTGCAGGGTGTCCGTGGGGCGGTGGACGTCCTCTTCTTCAAAGCCGACCTTGACCAGTTCGGCCATGACGTCTTCGGCCGTTGCTCCGGCCGGTACTGCTGCGAATTCACGCAGCCAGGAAAGTGGGATACGCACTGTTTAGATCTCCATCCCGAAGTGCTCGCTGAAACGTACATCGCCTTCGATCATGTCGCGCATGTCGCCCACCTCGTTGCGGAACATGAGCGCGCGCTCGATGCCCATGCCGAAAGCAAAACCTGAATAGACGTCAGGATCAATGCCGGCCGCCCGCAGGACGTTGGGGTTGATCATTCCGCAGCCGCCCCACTCGATCCAGCGCGGGCCGCCCTTGGCGCCGGGGTGCCAGATGTCCAGTTCCGCGGAGGGTTCGGTGAAGGGGAAGTAGTTCGGGCGCAACCGGACGGAGGCCTCGTCGCCGAACATCTGCCGGGTGAAGTGCTCCAGCGTGCCCAGAAGGTCAGCCATGCTCAGGTTCTTGTCGATGGCCAGGCCTTCGAACTGGTGGAACACCGGGGTGTGGGTGGCATCGAGTTCGTCAGTGCGGAACACCTTGCCCGGGCACAGCACGTAGATGGGCAGCTCGCGTTCCAGCATCGAGCGGACCTGCACTGGGGACGTGTGCGTGCGCATCACGAGGTGGGCCTCGGGCGGCTCCACAAAGAACGTGTCCTGCATTTCGCGGGCCGGGTGGTCAGGCTTGAAGTTCAGCGCATCGAAGTTGAACCATTCGGATTCCACCTCGGGGCCTTCGGCGATTTCCCAGCCCATGCCAACAAAGATGTCCGCAACGCGGTCCTGCAGCGTGGAGAGCGGGTGGCGCGCGCCGGCACGACGACGGCGGGGCGCGGCGGTGACATCAACTGTTTCTTCCAGGAGGATCCGGGCGTCGTTCTCGGCTTCCAGCTCCGCCGTGCGGTCCGCGAGCGCCTTGTTGACCTTGCCCCGGGAGGAACCCATGAGCTTGCCGGCGACGGCTTTCTGGTCTTTCGGCAGGGCGCCTATTTCACGGTTCGCCAGGCTGAGCGGGGACTTCTCACCGGTGTGCGCCAGTCTCACCGCCTTGAGTTCGTCAAGGGTGCCCGCGCCGGCAACGGCGGCGATGGCCTGTTCTACAGCGGCAGTGATGGCGGCTTCATCCGTGGGATTCGGGATGGCGGCGCCCGGCAAAGTTTCAGTCATCTACTGTTCTTAGCTACGAGTCGGGGCTGCCGGTGAGGCTGCAGCCGCGCGCGGTTTCCCGGCAGCGCATCCGTCACTGGCAGGTCATTCCGTGCACCCATGCAGGATGAATGCGCTCGATGACCAGGTCAGGGCCGCTGGAGAATACGGGCGGCCACTACCTCCAGTCTAATTGAACACACCCGCTACCATGGCCTCATGACAGAACGGCAACGCCGGGCAGCAGTACAGCCGCTGCTGCCTGTGCGGTTGACGGCGGGTCCGTTGGCCACTGTGCGGCCGACGGCTGCGCAGTTGGCGCCCGCGCCGGTGACCGCGCCGCTGGCTGCTTTGCCGCTGACCACTGTGCGGCTGACCACTGTGCGGCTGACCGCGGCTCAGCGGGTCCGAAAGGTCGCGAACCTCGCCAACGGCACCACCCTGCTGGGCCTGGTGCTGGCCTGGATGGCGGGAACTGCCATCCGCGGCGGGCCACGGGGGCTCATCATTGCCGGCGGTTACGCGTGGCGCCTCCCCGCCGCCGGAGCGTTCGCGGTGGGCAACATGGTGCTCTGCCGCATCGGTGCTGAGGCGCTGATGGCCAACCCTGCGCTCCTGGGGCATGAGGAAAAGCACTGCAGTCACTACGCCTGGTGCCTGGGCCTGCCCTTTCTTCCGCTGTACTTCCTGGCCGCTGGCTGGTCGCTGCTGCGGACCGGCAACCCGGCGTCGGCAAATTTCTTCGAAAGGCATGCCGGCCTGGCTGCCGGCGGTTACGTTGACACCAGGTCACCAGTGCCGGCGCCCCACAACGCCGGCGGAATCGAGGTCTAACCATCGTGGGCGAAACCAACACCAGGACCATCACTGTGACAGGAACGGGAACGGCCGAGGCACCGCCTGACTTGCTCACCATTTCTGTCGGCGTTGAATGCCGGCGTGCCGGCGTGGGGGCCGCCTACGCTGACGCGGGAACGGCGTCTGCCGCCGTGTCCGGGGCGCTCCGGCAGCACGGCGTCGCAGACGCGGACATCCGGACTTCCGGACTGAATGTACGCCCGGAGCTGGTCTGGCGCGACGGCGAGGGTCAGCACGTGGCAGGGTATGTGGCGTCCAGGCTGCTCACCGTTCGGGTCCGGCAGGTGGCCGCAGCCTCCGCCGTGATCGCGGCCGTAGTTGATGCCGGCGGTGACGACGTGCGGCTGAACGGCCTGGAGCTTGGTTTCGCGGACGAATCGGCTGTGCTGGCCCAGGCCCGGGATGCTGCATGGCAGGACGCCGTTGCCGCGGCGGAACAGTTGGCGTCCCTGGCGTCGGCACGGCTTGGCGCGGTGGTATCCGTTGCCGACCAGCCCCTTTTCTCCGGTCCGGTTCCGCTGGCCAAAATCCAGCGGGCAGTGGCCACGGAAGCCATCAGCGTGGAAGCGGGCCACGCGAGCGTCGGCGCCAGCGTCACTGTGGTGTGGGAGCTGGCAGTCTGACGATGCTCCCCCTGCTTCGGCGCCGGGAGCGCGACACATAATCGGCGGTCCTTGACTTAAGTTCGAACATATCTTCGAATAGAGGGTATGAGATGGGATGCACAAGCACTGTTGCAGCGACCTGCCGATGACGCCGGAAACGCAGCATCGCCCGCATTGCTGCCCCTCGCGGGGCTGGTCCGCTCGGTCACCACTCCCGAATTCGCCGGCATCACCTTCCATGAGGTCACCGCCAAATCGGTGCTCAACAAGGTGGTCGCCGGTTCACGGATGCCCTTTGAGTGGACAGTGAACCCCTACCGCGGCTGCAGCCACGCCTGCGTTTACTGCTTTGCACGCAAGAGCCACACTTACCTCGACTTCGACGCCGGACTCGATTTCGACAGCCAGGTTGTAGTTAAGGTGAACGCCGCCGAGGTCCTCCGGAAGGAGCTGGCCAAGCCCTCTTGGGGCCGCCACCAGGTTGCGCTGGGCACTAATACAGACCCCTACCAGCGAGCCGAGGGCCGCTACCAGCTAATGCCGGGCATCATCACAGCGCTGGCGGACTCCGGAACCCCGCTGTCCATCCTCACCAAAGGGACGCTCCTGGCACGCGACATTCCGCTCCTGAAGCGCGCAGCAGCCCAGGTTCCGGTAGGCGTGGGCATCTCGCTCGCCATGACGGACGAGGCACTGTCCGAAGCAGTGGAACCCGGCACCCCCGGCCCCCGGGCCAGGTTGAAGCTCGTCTCCCGTCTCCGCGACGCCGGACTCCCTTGCGGCGTGATGGCCATGCCCATCCTGCCGTGGCTCTCCGACGGCGACGAAGCATTGGACGGCCTCTTCGCTGCCCTGGCCGCCGCGGGGGCTACGGGAGTGACGGCCGGCGCCCTGTACCTGAAGCCGGGTACCCGGGAATGGTTCATGCAGTGGATCGCCCGGAACCACCCTGACCTCGCCGGCCGCTACCGCCGCCTCTACGGCACGGGGTCCTACGCCTCGAAGGAATACCGCATCTGGCTCGCGGCCAAGGTGCGCTATTTCAAGCAGCGGCACGGATTCTCGAGCGGCCACGGTTTCAGCCACCGCGACCTGGCGGACGATCCCCGCGGCGAAGAGGCCCAGTACCCGGAGGGAAGCCTCCCGGTTTCGGGTCAAGCCGGCTCAGGCATGGAGCGTTTAGCCGGCCCGCCGGCGCTTCGCCAGCCAACCCTGTTTTGACCCTGCAACTTCACCGCATGCCGCTAATCAGGGCGTTCGGGCCTGTAGCACCCGTGCGCTGAGCGAGTCCAGCAGAGCCTGAACAATGGGGAAGTCGGCAGGAATCCAGGGAAGCTCAAGCACCGTCTGATGGTCTGCCACGCCCACCCAGCGCAGTTCGTCGTGGTCCTCGAGCGGATGTGGCTCGCCCTCAGTGATTTCGGCTTGCCAGACCCGCATGGTTGCGCGCGCGTTCAGCGGCCACCCGGCGGGCGTCCCGGCCGGCAGTTCGTGTCCCAGGCGGACACCAACCCCTAGTTCTTCCCGGAGTTCACGGTGCAGCGCGTCCTCGCACTCTTCGCCGGCTTCCACTTTCCCGCCGGGAAATTCCCAGAGTCCGGCAAACCGCTCAGGAGCCGTCCGCCGTGCCACCAGCAAACGGGCCGGGCGTTCCAACGAATCCAGTATTGCTGCGCCAACTACTTGTATCTGTGCACTCACCGCCCCAGTCTATGAGGGCGGGCGCCCGCTGACACGATGCCCGGGGCAAGCCCAAAGTCTTCGCAGGGCGGCAGCGCCATAGGAGACAATGGACTGCGGGCGTTGCCCGCCGGCCGGACTGGAATACATAGACCCGTTCCAGGGTTCCGTACAGGGGCACGGGCCGACCATACCCCGGCTCCATCCAACACCCTCGTTGAAAAGCAGGCACATGAGCAGCATCACCCGAACCGGCACTGCACCCACGGTGATGAGCCCCAATCCCGGTGCGGCCATTTTCGCATTGGCCATGGGCGGCGTCGGAATTGGTGTCACGGAATTCACCATGATGGGCCTGCTCACGGAGGTGGAGCAGGGCCTTGACATCAGCACTCCTGAAGCCGGGCACCTTATTTCCGCCTACGCCCTGGGCGTAGTGGTGGGCGCACCGTTGCTCGCCGCCGTGGGAGCCAAGCTGCCGCGCAAGCATCTCGCGCTCGGTCTGATGCTGTTCTTCACCCTGGCAAACCTGACTTCCTATGTTGCTCCCGATTACGGCAGCATGCTGGTTTCCCGGTTCGCGGCCGGGCTGCCGCACGGGGCGTTCTTCGGTGTCGCAGCCGTGATCGCCGCTTCCCTGGTTCCTCCCAGCCGGCGCGGCTGGGCCATCTCCATGGTGATGGCCGGCCTGTCGGTCTCCAACGTCGTCGGCGTACCCGCCGCCACGTGGGTAGGCCAGACCTTCGGCTGGCGGCTGCTCTTCGTCCTCGTCGGAGGCATTGGCGTACTGACGCTGGTCCTGCTGTGGAAATTCGTCCCGTTCCAGCCGCCCCATCCGGACGCGAGTATCCGCCGCGAACTGGGAGCACTCAAACGCCTGCAGGTCTGGCTGGCCATCCTCATCGGCATCGTCGGTTTTGGCGGCTTCTTCGCCACCTATACATACATCGCCCATACCATGACGCTGGTGGCCGGGATCCCCGCATCACTGCTGCCCGTCGTGGTGGCCCTGTACGGGCTTGGCATGGTTGCCGGAACCGTAGCGGGCGGGCGGTTAGCGGATAAATCCGTGATGGGAACCCTCTACTGGGTCCTGCCGGGCATCGCGGTCGCCCTGGTCATTTACGCCGTTGCCGTGCACTGGCCGTGGTCAGCCTTCGTGATGGTGTTCGTAGTGGGAGCGGCCGGCTCCATGCTGGTGCCGGCCCTGCAGACCCGCCTGTTGGACGCCTCGCCGGATGCCCCTTCTTTGGCTTCCTCGCTTAACCACGCGGCGCTCAATGTTGCTAACGCTTTGGGCGCATTCCTGGGCGGTGTGGTCATCGCCTGGGGCTGGGGATTCGTTGCGCCCGCGCTCGTGGGTGCGGTCCTGGCCGTCCTGGGGCTGGCGGTCGCCGTGGTCAGCGGCCTCCTGGAACGCAAAAAACCGCTGGCCACCTGATCCAGGGGAACGGGCAGCCAGCGGCTTCACCGGAACAACCGGCACTCAGGATGGATCAGGGCAGGGGATCCTGCGAGCCTGAACCGGCCGTCACCTGGCCGGCACCGTCGAGGTCATCACGGTGCAGATCCGGTTCGAGGTAGATCACGCGCGCGATCGGAACAGCCGTACGGATCCTGGCTTCAGCGGCGTCAATGGAAGCGGCGATGTCCTTGCCGGTCTCGGCCGCTCCCACGGAGATCTTGGCGGCCACCAGCAGCTCCTCCGGTCCGAGGTGCAGGGTCTTGAGGTGGATCACGCGGTTGTGTCCCCCGGCCTCGATGGCCTCGCTGATCCGCCCCACATCGTCACGGGAGGCAGACTCCCCCAGCAGCAGGGACTTGGTTTCCACCGCCAGCACAGCCGCGATGGCCACCAGCAGCAGGCCGATCATGGCCGTACCTGCGGCGTCCCAGATTCCGTTTCCGGTAATCAGGGTCATGCTCACGCCCACGATTGCGAAAACCAGGCCAAGAAGCGCCCCGAGGTCCTCCAGCAGGATCACTGGCAACTCAGGCTGTTTGGCGGTGCGCACAAAACTCACCCAGCCCTGCTTGCCCCGGATGTGGTTGGATTCGGTAATCGCTGTCCGGAAAGAGACGGACTCCGCTACGATGGCCCCGATGAGGACGGCGAGCGGGACCCACCAGAAATCCCCTTCAATGGCGTGTGGGTGCTGCAGCTTTTCCCAGGCTTCAAAGAGTGCGAAAAGGCCGCCCACACTGAAGAGCACGATGGAGACGATGAACGCGTAGATGTAACGTTCACGGCCATACCCGAAGGGGTGCTCGGCGCTGGCTGCCTTACGGGCGCGTTTGCCACCAATCAGCAGCAACAGCTGGTTCCCCGAGTCGGCAACCGAGTGGATGGCTTCGGCCAGCATTGACGAGGAAGCCGTAAGGAAAAAGGCAACGAACTTGAGGACAGCGATGGTCAGGTTTGCGGCAAGGGCCGCGACGATCGCCTTGGAACCGCCATTTGCAGCCACGGAGGCTTCTCCTCTTCAAAGTTACGGAAACAAGCAGAGATATACGGCGGCGCCGGAAGGCTCCGCCCACGAATACCGTACCTTTTCAGGCGGACAACACGCACCCGCGACAGGCACTAAGCCTGCTGACATTGAAGCGCCCTTATGTTAGCTTGAACACTAATCGGGACAATTAATTCCCGACGAATATGAAGGAGGAGACATGGGTTTTCTTGCTTGGATTATTCTCGGCCTCATAGTGGGGGCCATCGTCAAGGCTGTTATGCCCGGCAGGGTCGGCGGCGGCTGGGTGACGAGCCTCGTGCTGGGCGTAGTCGGCGCGATTGTAGGCGGCTGGATTGGCAGCCTCCTGTTCGGTAAGGGCGACCTTGCCTTCTTTGATCTGGGTACCTGGATCCTCGCGATTGTAGGCGGTCTGGTAGTTGCCGGCATCTACGGCGCCATCACCGGACGCCGCGGGTCCACCCGCGCACCCTAATCACCTCTTATCTCATCTGTTTCATACAGCAAGGGCCCCGAAATGTTCGGGGCCCTGCCTGTTTAAGCTGTGCTGATCGTTGACCGGCCCGCGCGTTACCCCGCCTGCTCCGTATTACCCTGCTGGGAACGGGCACTCGCATAGAGGCACACCGTAGCCGCTGTCCCCAGGTTGAGGCTTTCCGCGGCTCCGTAGACGGGTACAGCCACCCTGTGGTCTGCAAGTGCCAGTTCGGCTTCCGAGAGCCCTTGCGCTTCGTTTCCGAAGAGCCACGCCGTAGGTGCCTCCAACGCATACAGCGATTCGACGCCGGCGGAGGCAATGCGGCGCGCGGCGTTCTGGTCCTGGAGGGTATCCAGGTTGACGTCACCGTGGCCGTCCGCAGCCAAAATACCGATCCCGCGCGCGCGGCAGGCGGCTGCGACGTCCTCGATATCGGCTCCCAGAACCACCGGCAAGTGGAACAGCGAACCGGCGGTGGAGCGGACCGCTTTGGGGTTGTAGATATCCACACTTGATCCGGTGAGCACCACTGCGTCGGCTCCGGCGGCATCCGCGGCACGCAGCACCGTACCGGCATTGCCGGGATCCCGCACCTGGCACAGCACCGCGATCAGGCGCGGACCGGCGTCGAGCACTTCTTCGAGGCTGACGTCCAGAAAGCCGCAGACGGCGATAATGCCCTGGGGGTTCACTGTGTCTGACATCGCGGTTAGGACCTCGTCAGTGGCCAGCCGGGCGTTGGTCCCCTCCGCCAGGTCATCAAACTCGGGGTACCGGTCTAGGCACGCTTCGCTCGCGAAAACTTCATGGACCACTCCAGGCAGCCCTGCCGCGAGCCGCTGCTGATGGAGCGTAAGGGCTTCCCTGACGGACTGGGGGCCTTCCGCCAGGAACTGTTCCCGTTTTAAACGGGCCGGGCGCCCTGCAAGCTTTGCCACTTCCCTCACCCGATCAGCTCGGGGGTTGGACAATGGAAATTCTTGCGGGCGCCCGGTTTCGTTCATATAAGAACTTTAGTGGCTGGAGCCACCGGTCCTTGAACTGCCTTCAGTTACTACTTCGCGGCCGGAGCTGACGTGTCAGCAGGCAGGGAGTCTTTGGCGATCTTAACCAGTGCGGCGAAAGCGTTGGCGTCGGAGACAGCGAGCTCAGCCAGCATACGGCGGTCAACCTCGACCTCAGCGGCCTTAAGACCCTGGATCAGGCGGTTGTAGGTGAGGCCATTGGCGCGGGATGCAGCGTTGATGCGCTGGATCCACAGGCGGCGGAAGTCACCCTTCTTCTTCTTGCGGTCGCCGTAGCTGTACACAAACGAGTGCAGCAGCTGTTCTTTGGCCTTGCGGTACAGGCGTGAACGCTGTCCACGGTAGCCCTTTGCGCGTTCAAGGATAACCCGGCGCTTCTTGTGGGCGTTGACCGCCCTCTTCACACGTGCCACGTGCGTACTCCTTCGAAAATTCTGATCCCAAGCAACTACTGCCGGAACAACCGGCTGGCCTGAGAAGCCTTTATGGTAGTTGACTGCTGCCAGGTGGCATCAGTCAGAGAACTTGGAACTTAGATGCCGAGCATCTTCCGGATGACCTTTGCGTCACCCTTGAAGACAATCTTGTCGCCGGCGAGACGACGAGTCAGCCTGGAGGACTTGTGCTCGAGGTAGTGGCGGCGGTTGGCCTGCTGGCGGCGCAGCTTGCCGCTGCCGGTCAGCTTGAAGCGCTTCTTAGCACCACTGTGGGTCTTCATCTTCGGCATGGGAACCGATCTCCTTACGTGTCCGCAGACATTGTCTGCAGTTCTTTCGAGCAGCCACCCCTGCAGGCGGCGTGCTGGTTGCGTACTGCCGGAGGAACCCTCCTGCAGCTTTGAACTAGGTAGTCTTCTTACCGGCCGGCTTCGGAGCTGCCTTGGGGGCAGGCCTTGCAGCAGGCTTCGGAGCTGCAGGCCGGGCTACCGGCTTGGGCATCGGTACCGGCGGCCTGGGAGCTGCCGGAGCCGGTGCGGCTGCCTTGGCTGCTTCAACAGGCTTGGATGCTTCAGCTGCCTTGGGTGCTTCAGCTGGCCTGGCCGCGGGAGCCCTGACCGGAGCCGGGGCTGCCTTGGGTGCTTCCCGCTTGGGAGCAGCGGCCTTCGGAGCTGCCTGCTTAGGCGCCTCCTGTGCAGCGGCTTCCTTCGCAGGAGCCTCCTGTGCAGCGGCTTCCTTCGCAGGAGCCTCCTTGACGCGAGCTTCCTTGACCGGCGCTTCGGTTGCTTCAACGGCAGGCGCTTGGGTTGCTTCAACATTGACCGGCGCTGCCGTTTCCGGTGCTTCCGCCTCGGCGGCTTCAGTTTCCGGCGCTGCCGTTTCGGGCTCGGTGGTGATGGCGAACCCTTCCGGAAGGAGGTCGGCCAACGACTGGGTCAGCGGCGCCTGGTCGTCACCCGTGACGTCGATGCGGCCCGAAGCCTTGGCTTCGTTCTGCGCTTTGGCCTCCGCGCGCTGAGATGCACGGCGTGCCTCAGCCTTGGCTTCCGCTTTGTTCTTCAGCGGGCCCACCACCATGACCATGTTGCGGCCATCAATACGCGGGCTGGACTCAACTACGCCCACCTCGGCGACGTCCTCAGCGAAGCGCTGAAGCAGGCGGATGCCCATTTCCGGACGCTGCTGCTCGCGGCCACGGAACTGGATCATGGCCTTGACCTTGTCACCTGCACCAAGGAAGCGCAGTGCATGGCCGCGCTTGGTCTCGTAGTCGTGGGTGTCGATCTTGAGTCGGAAGCGGATTTCCTTCAGAACGGTGTTCGTCTGGTTCTTCCGGGCTTCACGTGCCTTGACTGCGGCCTCGTACTTGTACTTGCCGAAGTCCATCAGCTTGCACACCGGAGGCTTGGCCTGCGGTGCAACCTCAACGAGATCAAGATCGGACTCGGCAGCCAAACGAAGGGCATCCTCAATACGGACGACTCCTACCTGTTCACCTGCAGGGCCGACCAGCCGCACCTCGGGGACGCGGATACGCTCATTGATTCTTGGCTCGCTAATGTTAAGGCTCCTGTGATTGAAATGGTAATCCACCGGCAAATAGAGAAGGCCCCCAATTGCCGGAGCAATCGAAGGCCTCAATGATCGGGTGCACGGTCCTCTTCAAAAAGGCTGTGCGCAGTACTCCGGGCCCAACGCCCAGTGAACTGTCCGACCGGTACCCGGCAACCTTGCTTCCCTGGAATGACTTCCGGTGGGAAAACGGCTGACGCGGGTGGGAGAGAACTCCGCTTGCAAACTGCATGCCATTCTACAGAAAAAATCCCTCACGACGCAGCGTGGCGCCGGCTGGACCCTAACACAGCAAAATAACGACACTCAGTCGGTCTGTGACAAGCTTACCAGTATGAGTACCCCAGACAGCAATTCACACGTTTTCGAGGCCGCCCCTGCCGAGGCCAACATGAGCCGGCAAATCCGCGACATCTCCGAGGTGCCGGCCATAGAGGTCATCACTACCGCCGCCGTTCACCTGATGAGTGCAGCAGCAGTCAAGCTTGGCCTCGCCGCCGAGGAAAATGCCGAGGAACTGAAGGACCTGGACGAGGCCCGCAAGCTCATCACCGCCCTCGCCGGCCTGGTGACGGCAGCTGCCCCCGAAATCGGCTCCCAGCACGCCGGGCCGTTGCGCGATGGCCTCCGATCACTGCAGTTGGCCTTCCGCGAAGAGTCGTCGATTCCGGACGCCCCGGGCAAGGGCCCCGGAGAAAAGTACACGGGCGCAGTCAACTGACCTGCCCCGGCAACTCCATAAATTAATGACGACGGCGGGCGGACCAGGGCGGTCCGCCCGCCTTCGTCGTTGGTTCCCTTAGTTTTTGTCCAGATAATCGCACTCCCGCGCCGGAAAAGGGACAGTATCTGGACAAAAACTCGGGCAGGACAGCTCAGGCGGCCACCAGGCGGCGCCGTACGGCCTGAAGCAGCAGTCCGACCAGCCAGAGCACGAAGCCAGCCCCGCCCACTGCTAAAAACCCGCCGGACGGGCCCATCCCATCGATGAAGACACCGGCAGGGGGCGCCCCGAGCGCCACACCCGCGGTCAGGGCGGAGCCGTACCAGCCGATTGCCTCGCCGCAGCGGTCTTCGGCCAAAAGGTCTGCGACTTTAACGGCCCGGCCAAGGACGTGGACACACCCACCTCCTTTAGCCCAGGACCGTGAAACCGCTTGTGGCCACCACGGCTCCGGCTGCGGGCCCGATCAGAAGGACCATCTCGCTGGCGAACGAGTCCAGCGCAAAAGCGGTCCGCCGCCGGGTGCCATCCGCAAGGACGCCAAGGGACTGGCGGAGCACGCTGAAGATGGGGAGGGCCAGCAGGCTGCCGATGAAAACCAGCGGCAGCAGCCGTTCATAGCAGGCGTGCAGCACCACGGACCAAATCACTGCTTCGGACCCCACCGACGGGATGAGGGTCTGCCGCGTGGGCCACGGCGGGCCCTCCCCGCTGACCGTCAGCTACTGAACTGCGCGCCGCAACTTAATTTCAAGCGAATCGACCCGCTCACCAAACAATACATTTCGCGACCAGGCAGCCTGCAGTCCAGCCACCAGTTCCTGCACCGCGGCCGCATCTAGGCCATCCTTGAGGTATAGCACCACTTGCAGTTCCGGTCCTGCACCACCGCCGGAGAGCCTCGCTCCCCCGCCGGTGACGGCTGCAACTCCGGAGCCGGGGAGCAGTTCGATGTTCCGGACCGACCGGAATCCGGCGGCCGCAGCAGCCATTTCGGCGGCCAGCGCGGAATCGGTGTAGGACGGAACCCAGCCCTGCTGCTGTGCCAGCGCCCAGACGGCCGGCCGCCGGACCACCAAGGTGACATCGGAACCGGGATCCAGCACCAGAAGCTCTGCGCCTTCGGCGACCGCTGAGAGGGCGGCCCGGGCTGCGTAGACGGCGACCGGGCGGGCTTCAGGATGCCAGGCTGCCAGCTGATCTACCGAGGTGAAGGCAGGCATGGCTGTCCGGCCGTCGGCAGCCTTCAGCGTGACCAGCGCCATGTCGGCCTGCTTGTCCGCCTTCAGGCCATCCACGCCCTCTGCCTCCGCGCCGAGCCTGGCGATGATGGGGATAAAGACCCGCGCAGTTGCGAGGGAAGCAACCACCGATGCTTCGTCGCCGCTGCCGTCAACCAATGCCCTGACGGCGGTGAGGTAGCCAGCGTCGGCCGTTCCGTCGTCGTCCTCGAAATTGTGGATCTTGCCGTCGTCCCCGGCCAGGCTCCGGCCCTCCCAGGGCCGGCCGGCCGAGTCCGCAGATCCGCCCGCACCGGCAAGGGCAGCCGCGATGTGTCCGGGGAGGTGGCGCGTCACCGGCGGGCTGCCGGCCGCATCCGCGTTGGGCGTGCTGTCCACGGGATCCGGCTAGCGGCGTCCGGCGACGTCAAGGGCTTCGGGCAACGTGAAGGCACCGGCGTAGAGCGCCTTGCCAACGATCGCGCCTTCAACACCCAAGGGGACCAACGACCGGAGCACTTTCAGGTCGTCAAGGCTGGAGATACCACCGGAGGCGACCACAGGTTTACCCGTCTTCTCCACCATCTGACGCAGGAGCTCCACGTTGGGCCCTTGCAGAGTGCCATCCTTCGTGACGTCGGTGACGACATAACGGGAGCATCCGGCCTCTTCCAGGCGGCCCAGAACCTCCCAAAGGTCGCCGCCTTCCTTGGTCCAGCCCCGGCCCGCCAGCGTTGTGCCGCGGACATCAAGGCCGACGGCGATCTTGTCGCCAAAGCGCTCGATGGCCTTGCGCGTCCATTCCGGGTTCTCCAGGGCTGCAGTGCCCAGGTTGACGCGGGCCACGCCGAGATCCAGCGCCGCCTCGAGGGATTCGTCGTCCCGGAGCCCACCGGAGAGCTCTACCTTGATGTCCAGCCGGCCTACTACTTCTCGGAGCAGTTCGGCGTTGGAGCCCCTGCCGAATGCGGCGTCGAGATCCACCAGGTGCACCCATTCAGCACCCTGCTGCTGCCAGTTGAGTGCAGCCTCCAGCGGTGTGCCGTAGCCTGTCTCACTGCCGGCCTCCCCCTGAACCAGTCGTACGGCCTGGCCGTTTACGACGTCAACGGCGGGCAGGAGTTCTAGAACCGGCAGATCGGTTGCGGTGGTCATCTCAAATCCTCTTCGGGTTGTGGTGCTGGTGTAGCGGGCAGACAATGTGTGGGCTATTTCCCGGGGAGCGTCAGCAGGTACGCGGCCAGCAGCGACGTCCCCGCCAGCACGTAAAAACCAATCTGGATCCAGAGCGGTTTGCCCTGCTGGCGGAAGGACAAGGCGCCGCCCACCATGATGCCGGCCAGTCCCATCAGGACGATGGACCACATCTAGGCGGTACCCGCGGCGGCCGGCTTGCGGAGGCCGTCCACCCAATTGCGCAGCAGCCTGGCGCCGGCGTCTCCTGATTTTTCGGGGTGGAACTGGGTGGCGCACAGCGGCCCGTTCTCCACGGCGGCAACAAATCGCGCGCCGTGCTCGGACCAGGCCACCAGCGGGGCCGTCATCCGGGGCTGGATGACGTCGAAGTTCCAGTCCTGGACACCGTAGGAGTGCACGAAGTAGAACCGCTGGTCCTCGACACCGGCGAACAGCTTGGAGCCTTCCGGAACCTGCACGGTATTCCAGCCCATGTGCGGCACCACGTCGGCAGGAAGCAGTTCCACCTTGCCTGGCCATTCCCCCATGCCTTCGGCTTCGGTGCCATGCTCAACACCGGCTTCAAACATCACCTGAAGACCCACGCAGATTGCCAGGACGGGCCGGCCGCCGGCCACCCGCCTGCCAATCAGCCGGATTCCGTCCACGGCTTTGAGCTCACGCATGACGGTTTCGAAGGCACCAACGCCGGGCACCACCAGGCCGTCAGCGTTCAGCACATCTTCCGGCTTGGAGCTAAGGATGACCTCGGCGCCCGCCCGTTCAAGGGCACGCACGGCCGAGCGGACGTTCCCTGAACCATAGTCCAGAACGGTGACAGTGGGCTTACCTTCGGGCGATACGGTTTTTTTACCGGCGGCCGGATCGATCACGGCGCCGTCCCGGAGGACCTGGCCCGTCACAGGGCACCCTTGGTGGAAGGGATTCCCTCCACGCGGGGATCAGGTTCGATGGCGGCACGCAGGGCACGGGCAAATGCCTTGAACTGGGCCTCGACGATGTGGTGGGGATCGCGGCCCGCGATGACGTTCATGTGCAGGCAGATGCCTGCGTGCAGCGTGATGGCTTCAAAGACATGGCGTGTCAGTGACCCGGTGAAGTGGCCGCCGATCAGGTGGTATTCCTGGCCGGCGGGCTCGCCCCCATGCACCAGATACGGACGTCCGGAGACATCCACCACGGCGTGGGCCAGTGCTTCGTCAAGGGGTACCGTGGCCTCGCCGAACCTACGGATGCCGGCCTTGTTGCCCAGCGCCGTGCGCAGGACCTCACCGAAGGTGATCGCGACGTCCTCCACCGTGTGGTGGACGTCGATGTGAATGTCACCGGTGGCCTTGACCGTCATATCGATGAGCGAGTGCTTGCACAGCGCCGTAAGCATGTGGTCGTAGAACGGAACAGACGTGTCGATGTCCGAAACGCCTGTGCCGTCGAGGTTGATCTCCACGAGCACTGACGATTCACTGGTGGCACGCTCCATGCGTGCGGTCCGTGACTCGGCAGCGTTCGATCCGGTGGAACTCATGGTCATATGTCCTTAAAGCGCAGGAGTGAGGGACGCCCCAAGGCGCCGGTACTTCAAGTTTAGGCCGGGAGCTTGGCCTGGTTGGTCAGGATGCCCTCCAGGGAAGTCAGGAAGGCTGTTGTTTCCGCCTCAGTTCCCGCAGTGACGCGGAGGTGTCCGGGGATTCCGACGTCGCGGATCAGCACCCCCGCATCCAGCAACTGTTGCCACACCCCGTGCGGGCTCTCAAGCCCCCCGAAGAAGACGTAGTTCGAATCAGAGGCCGCGGGCTTGAGGCCCATCCGGGTCAGCTCAGTAACGATGCGGTCCCGCTGTTCCTTGATGTCCCGGACGTCTGCCATCAGCGCAGTCCGGTGCTGAAGTGCGGCGAGGGCAGCCGCCTGGGTGATGGCAGAGAGGTGATATGGCAGCCGGACCAGGCGGAGGGCGTCCGTGACTTCAGGCGCGGCGGCCATGTAGCCCAGGCGCGCTCCGGCAAGGGCAAAGGCTTTGCTCATGGTGCGCGAAACAATCAGGCGTTCCCGTCCGGGCAGCAGAGTGAGCGCGCTGGGTGTTCCGTCGTGCGCAAACTCGTGGTAGGCCTCGTCTACGATCACGATGGTCTGGCTGGCCTCACCGGCGGCGTAGACAGCTTCCACTACGTCCAGGCCAAGGCCGGTACCGGTGGGGTTATTAGGCGAGCACAGGAAGACGATGTTGGGTTGAAGCTCCTTGACCTGCAAGGCAGCGGACTCGGCGCTGAGCCCGTAGCCCTCTGCGCGCTGCCCCACTATGTATTCGGTGTCCGTGCCGCTGGCAAGGAGCGGGTACATGGAATACGTGGGCGGGAAGCCCAAAGCCTTGCGGCCCGGACCGCCGAATGCCTGCAGGATCTGCTGGAGTACCTCGTTGGATCCGTTGGCCGCCCAGATGTTGGTGGCGTCGAGCCCGTGACCGAGGTATTCGGCCAGCGCTTCCCGGAGGTCGGTGAACTCACGGTCCGGGTAACGGTTGAGCCCTGCCACCGCTTCCGCCACTGCCGCGCTGATCGCGGCCTGTACTTCGGCCGGAACGCCATGGGTGTTTTCATTGACGTTCAGCAGGATGGGGACATCCAACTGAGGGGCACCGTAAGGGGTCAGTCCGCGGAGATTGGTCCGGAGTGGAAGTCGGTTCAGACGCTCTAGCTGGTCATTCACCTGAACAGTTTAGTTCCGAAGCACACACCCGGAAAATGTGACGTCTTACTGGGCCTCGTTGGACATCCGGCCGGTCCCGGCAGCTACTGGGCGGGGACGAACAACTGCTGGCCGGGCACCACGCCGCCGGAGGTGAGGTTGTTCAGCTGAACGATGTCTGCGATGACGTCGCGGGCGTCCCGCTGGGGCACTGCGGTGGCGGCGATGGCCCAGAGTGACTGCCCGGCCTGGACCGTGACGGTGACCGTAGGCGTCACGGAGAGATCGGCGGCAGAGTCGGCCGCCTTCGCCGGAGAGTTAAGGAACCCGGCAAGCGAGAGCAGAACCGCAGCCAGGATCACCAGCGGGATGCCGATGAGCACCACGCGACCCCTGCGGGTCAGGCGGAGCGGAGGCAATGGTTCCTTCCGCTGCCGGGACGCTATGGACTTCCGTGACGGGCGGGAGGTCCAGCCAGCCCGATCATCCCGAGGCGCCCACTCAGGTCCCTGCGCCGCCTCAAGCCGTGAGGTGAGGTGCTGGACGGAAACGAACTGCGGACGGGAGTCCTGCGAAGCAGATATAGCTGACATGAGATGAGCCCTCCTGGACCATACTGTGCTGCCCGGTGTGCCATACGCATCCCTTTCCTGTACCGGCTGAGCCGTAACACGATGCGAATATTCGAATCCGCAGACGACGAGTAGAACACATGTTCGAACTTTGCTTCTCCATTTTTAGCACTTATCAACGAATATTGTCGAGACTCGCTAGAACAAATGTTTGAAAAAGCCAAGTGGCTGGCCTACGTTTGGATCAAAGAACAACCACTCCTGTAGTTGATCAGCAGGGTCTGACAATCAATCAGCCCGGAGGTTCCACGCACCAGCGGCCGGACCGGAACCGGGGCAACCGAAAGGCATTGGCGAACATGGCAGCACCAGCCGCCGAGGGCAAGGCACCGCCACAGGGCCGCCAGGCCCAAAGGACTCCCAAGGGACTTACCGCCCGCCAGAAAAAGATCCTTGAGACGATCCAGCGTTCCGTCAATGACAACGGTTATCCCCCGTCCATGCGGGAAATCGGCGACACTGTGGGTTTGGCGAGCCTCTCCAGCGTCACCCACCAGCTTTCCCAGCTCGAAAAGTTGGGCTATCTCCGCCGGGATCCCAAGCGGCCGCGCGCCATGGAAGTCCTGATGCCCTTGACGCTGGATGGCGGCTCGGCCAAATCCCGCGGCTCAGCCAAACCGGCCGTCCTGCACAGCATCGGCGGAACGGTCACAGAACTTCCGACCGCCATGGACACGGCAATGGTGCCATTGGTGGGCCGAATCGCTGCCGGCGGACCGATCCTTGCCGATCAGGTAGTTGAAGATGTCATGCCCCTGCCCCGCCAGCTCGTGGGTCAGGGTGAGCTGTTTATGCTGCGCGTGGCCGGCGACTCCATGGTGGACGCTGCCATCTGCGACGGCGACTGGGTAGTGGTGCGCCGGCAGGCAGACGCCGCCAACGGGGATATCGTTGCGGCCCTATTGGACGACGAAGCCACCGTGAAAACATTCCGCCAGCGCGATGGCCACACTTGGCTGTTGCCGCAGAACACCCAGTACGAGCCTATCCTTGGTGATCACGCCACCATCATGGGCAAGGTCGTCTCGGTCCTGCGTTCCCTGTAGTACCGGCCGCTCTAGAACCGGCCGTTGCACTGCCGGCCGCGGCAGCGTACTGGCCGATGTCATACCGGCGCCGTGATACCGGCAGTGACGGTCGCTGTAGGACCGTCAGGCGTCTTTCCCGGCCAGCCTTTGGAGGGCGGCAAAGGCTGTCTTGCGGTCCGTGGTGGGCCAGAACGGCGGAAGCGCCGCGCGGAGGAACCCGGCGTACCGCTCCGTGGCAAGGCGTGAATCGAGGACGGCCACTACTCCCTTGTCCCCAGTCGAACGGATCAGCCGGCCCGCCCCCTGGGCAAGGCGGATGGCCGCGTGCGTGGCCGACACCGCCATAAAGCCGTTTCCGCCGGCCTGCGCAACGGCACGCGAGCGGGCAGTCATCAGCGGATCATCCGGCCGCGGGAACGGAATGCGGTCGATCACCACCAGCCGGCAGGATCCGCCCGGAACATCAACCCCCTGCCACAGGGACATGGTGCCAAACAGGCAAGTATCAGGCTCGTCAGCGAACTGCTTTACGAGCGCGGTCATAGTGGAGTCGCCCTGGCAGAGGATGCTGAGCCCCAGCCGCGGGCGCATTGCCCCAGCAGCCTCTTCGGCCGCACGGCGCGACGAAAAGAGGCACAGCGCGCCGCCGCCGGACGCCCGTATCAGTGCCTCCAGCTCGTCGAGGGCCTCGGGTGACGCGCCGCGGCCGGGTTTGGGCAAGTGCCCGGCCACATACAGGATGCCCTGCTTCGGATAGTCGAACGGCGATCCGACGTCGATACCCGTCCAGCTCGGAGCGCCCTCCCCTACCAGTCCCAGGCCACCGGCGGCAGGTTCGAACGCTGACCCAATGGCCAGGGTTGCCGAGGTCAGCACCACGGTGTGGCCGGCGAACAGACCTTCACGCAACTTGCCGGCGACACTGAGCGGCGCGACGTTGATCAACGCGGGAGAGGTCTCGTCAGGCTGCGAATAGCCCTGTTGGGGGTCGAAGGAACTGGCGCGGGAAAACCACACCACTTCGCGGTTCTCGCGGGCGACGATGAGCCGTTCACACAGTTCCAGGATCAGCATCAGCCGCGAGCGGGCAAGCTGCCGCCCGCCGTCGGCCGTTTGGCTGCCGTCACCCTTGGAATCTGACAGGGCAGCCCGGCAAGCCTCCCGCAACTGGTCCACGCAGTCCAGCTGTTCATCATTGAGTCCGTTGGGCAGGAGCCCGTCAGAGACTCCCGCCAGCGCGAGTTCGAGGTTGGCCGCGGCCGCGTTGAGTGCGTCAACCGTGATGGCAGTGTGTTTCCGTGCGCCCGAGGCTGCCGCGTAAATCATGGCCACCGAGAGCTGCCCGGAGACCGCACCTGTGACCCGGTCCTGGAGTTCGTGGGCCTCGTCCACCACTACAACGTCATATTCGGGAAGTACGGCAAGGCCCTCGAAGGCGCTGACGGCCAGCATGGCATGGTTGGTGACCACAACGTCGGCCTCGGCCGCCTCATGGCGTGCCAGTTCACTGAAACACTCGGCAGCCATCGGGCATTTCTGTGCGCCCAGGCATTCCATCGAGGTGACCGAAACCTGCCGCCAGGCGCGGTCCGTGACGCCGGGAAGAAGTTCGTCGCGGTCTCCGGTGGCGGTTTTTTCCGCCCATTCGCGCAAGCGCACTACTTCCTTGCCCAGCTGCGACGAGGGTCCGCCCAATGCGGCAGCGAAATGCGGGACGCTGGTGTCTTCACCCAGGGAGAAAAGCTGGCCCTCGGCCGGCTCCTCTGAGGGGAAGCCGCCTTCGAGCTTGTGCCGGCACACATAGTTGGAGCGTCCCTTGACCAGCGCTACCTTTACGGGACGGTCCAGGGCGGGGGTGATCGTCTTCAGCAGCCGGGGAAGATCCCGGCCCACAATCTGGGTCTGCAGCGCAAGGGTTGCAGTGGAAACCAGAGTGGGCTTGTTGCTCACCAGCGAGTGCGCAATGAGCGGGATGAGGTACGCGAGCGACTTGCCGGTGCCGGTGCCGGCCTGGACCAGGAGGTGGTCTCCGGTTTCGATGGCCTTGGCCACCCGCCTTGCCATCTCGTGCTGACCGGCGCGGCTTTGGCCGCCCATCCCGGCGACGGCACGGTCGAGGAGCTCAATCACGAACTCCTCGCCGGCCGTTTCGGAAATTTCCCCTGCCGCCAGGTCAGTCATTTTTGACGAAGGATTCCAGTTCAGCCGCAAGGCCCTCCCGGACCATCACGACGGCGCGCGTACCGTATTCGCCGTG
Source organism: Arthrobacter sp. UYCo732 (assembly GCF_040547265.1). Taxonomy (NCBI): domain Bacteria; kingdom Bacillati; phylum Actinomycetota; class Actinomycetes; order Micrococcales; family Micrococcaceae; genus Arthrobacter; species Arthrobacter sp. UYCo732. The sequence continues at coordinate 47,680 of NZ_JBEPPJ010000021.1, forward strand.
GTCCAGACTGAGGATCTCGGCGTCGGTCTCGTGCAGTTTGCTGATCAGGTCGCCTCGGTCGTACGGGATAAGAAGCTCGAGTTTGACGCTGGGCCGCGGAATCCCGTCGCTGATGGCCTTAAGCAGTTCGGCGATCCCTTCGCCTGTCCGGGCCGACACCACTACATGGCGCGGCTCGCGCTGCTTGAGGCGCTCAACCACAAACGGATCTGCGGCGTCGGCTTTGTTGAGCACGATGATCTCAGGCACCTTGCGGGCATCCACCTCACTGAAGACCTGGCGGACGGCAGCGATCTGGCCTTCGGGGTCCGGGTGGGAGACGTCCACCACGTGCAGGATCAGGTCGGCATCCGCCACTTCTTCCAGCGTGGAGCGGAATGCTTCCACCAGCTGGGTGGGCAGCGACCGGACAAAACCTACGGTATCGGCCAGCGTGTACCCTAGGCCGTCCGAGGTCTCGGCCTTGCGCACTGTCGGATCCAGGGTGGCGAAGAGAGCGTTCTCCACCAGCACGCCGGCGTCGGTGAGCCTGTTGAGCAAGGAGGACTTGCCGGCGTTGGTGTACCCGGCGATCGCCACCGACGGCACTGAATTACGACGGCGGTTTGCCCGCTTCGTTTCCCGTGCCGGCTTCATCGCGGCGATCTCCCTGCGCAGCTTGGCCATGCGGGTGCGGATGCGGCGGCGGTCCAGTTCGATCTTCGTTTCGCCGGGCCCACGCGAACCCATGCCGGCGCCCGCGCCACCCACTTGGCCACCGGCTTGGCGGGACATCGATTCGCCCCAGCCGCGGAGCCGTGGCAGGAGGTATTCGAGCTGCGCCAGTTCCACCTGGGCTTTGCCCTCACGGCTCTTGGCGTGTTGGGCAAAGATGTCCAGGATCAGGGCGGTGCGGTCAATGACCTTTACCTTGACGATGTCCTCAAGTCCGCGGCGCTGGGAGGGTGCCAGTTCGGCGTCGACCACCACGGTATCCGCGCCGGTTGCCATCACGATTTCCTTGAGTTCAAGGGCCTTTCCGGAGCCCAAAAACGTACCGGGGTCCGGCTTGGCACGGCGCTGCACCATCCCGTCAAGGACTTCCGATCCGGCGGTCTCGGCGAGGGCTGCGAGTTCGCGCAGGGAATTCTCCGCGTCAGCTAGGGTGCCTTCGGACCAAAGCCCGGCCAGCACCACCCGTTCGAGCCGCAGCTGCCGATATTCGACTTCGGTGACATCTTCGAGTTCGGTGGACAGGCCGGCAACGCGCCGCAGTGCCCGGCGTTCCGCCAGGTCCTGCTGGTCGCCGTCGTAATCTGTGTGTTCATCAGCCAGGCGGGAAATGGCCTGGGCCCTGCCAAACACAGCCTTATCGCCGTCGGTGGCGGTGACGTTCCTGGCCGGTACGTCCTTGGCAAGAATCCGGTCGATGACAGCTTGGATTTCCTCGGGACTCATGTCCTGGGCTGCTGGATCGGAACCGGGGTTGGGCTGGCTGGTCATGGTCTCCTTTGAAGATTCGGCATCTTCAGAATAGTGCCGATCGTTGGTCAGTGGTGAAGTATTCGCGCTGGGCTGACGGCTGGCAGTCATGCGGACCTCCTGGTCTGCTGCGCGCGCCGGTCGAAGCGGTGACGCGCAGGGGCGGGTCAGCATCACAGCTGATGCGTGGAGTCGAAGGGGCGCGGGCAAATCTCAGGAAGGGACCGGCTCTGGAATGATCACTCGAGTTTGCCCTGCGGCAGGACAGGCACGGTAGTCCTGTGCTGGGCGCACATGCGGAGGGATGATACCTGCATCGCTGTGGAGCACGGTCTCGGGACGGGCGGCTTGACAGCACAGGCCCATGCCGGCTACTCGAAGATCAAGAACATGCGTTCCAGATTAGCAGACCAGGTGGCAGCCGTTTCGCTTTGTCCACTGCGGCCAACTAATCTGGCCAGTTATGGAGTCCGCACACTATTTCAGCGCATCGCCCGCCGGGCCGTTCACCCGCAAACCCCTCACGGTGGAACTGGCCGGCGCGACGCGCACACTGCAGACCGCCGGCGGGATCTTCAGCCCCGACGGCATCGACAAAGGAACAGCGGTCCTCCTGGCTGAAGTTCCGGCTCCGTCGGCCGCCGGGAACCTCCTGGACATCGGCTGCGGCTGGGGGCCCATAGCCCTGACCCTTGCCCTGCGGGCGCCGCATGCCAAGGTCTACGCGGTGGATGTCAACGAACGCTGCATCACCCTGACCAACGAAAACGCGGCTCTGCTGGGCCTGGGCAACGTGCTGGCCAGCACCCCCGACACCGTGGACCCGGACCTGCGCTTTGATACCATCTGGTCCAACCCGCCCATCCGGATCGGCAAAGACGAACTGCACAGCCTGCTGACGCAGTGGCTGCCGCGACTGGCGCCGGGCGGTTCAGCCTGGCTGGTGGTGCAGAAGAACCTGGGCTCCGATTCGCTTCAGCGCTGGCTGTCCGCCGAGCTGGACCGATCCTTTACAGTCACCCGCGAGAGCACCGCCAAGTCCTTCCGGATCCTGCGGGTCAGGAAAGCGTCCCACTAGCCACGATGACCGCGGGGCCGCTGAGTTCGACGTGTTCATGGCCGCCCGCACCGGCGAAGAATTTGACGCCGACCACACCGCCCGGCACGTTGACCAGCCAGGAGTCCGGAGCCTCCGCCCCTGCCCAATGCCGTGTGGCCACCGCAGCGGCGCACGCACCGGTTCCGCAGGACTGGGTTTCCCCGACGCCCCTTTCGTGGACACGCATCGTGACAGTGCCGATGCCGTCATGGACCAGCGGTTCGGCGGGCACCACAAATTCGACATTGGTGCCGTTGGCGGGCACGGGATCAACCTTCGGTGCGGCAAAGAGCCTGGTGGACTCCAGCTCGGCCAGTTCTGCCAGAGCGACTACCGTGTGCGGGTTGCCCATGCTGACGGACAGGGCCGGGCGGGGTACTTCCAGGCCGTCCGCGGTCACGAGGGAATCCATGGCTTTGGCGCTCGCTTCCCCGGGGAAAATGAACTCCCACGGCCCCATGTCCACGGCGTAGCTGTCGCCGGTACGGACCACTGTCTTGACGCCGCCGCGCGTACCGATGGTGAGCGATCCGCCGTCGTGCAGGCTAACCAGTCCCTCGGCACGGAGGAAGTGCACAAAAACTCGGACGCCGTTGCCGCACATTTCCGAAAGGGAACCGTCGCCGTTGCGGTAGTCCATAAACCATTCCGCCTCGGGGCTGCTGCCCAGCAGTTGGCGGCCTTCAGAAAGATAGCGGGACGGAACGGCCCTGATCATGCCGTCCCCGCCGATACCGCGGTGCCGGTCGCACAGGGCGGCAACCTGGCCGGCGTCAATAGTGTGGACGCCGTCCGGATCGGCGATCAACACAAAGTCGTTACCAGTGCCGTGTCCCTTGGAGAAGCGGAGTCCGCCCAGTGTGCGGAAGGCGGGCTCAGCGGTCTCTGCGGGGGTTGCGTCCATGGTCCTAGATTACCGCCAGGGCAACAAACGGCTAATACGGCCGACGACGGCGCGCGGCCAGGCACGTCCGGAGTGCGGCTGCGGTGTGGGTAACGTCAGGCAGGACTGCAGTGCGGATGCGGTGTCAGTGACACAGTGCCGCGGCCTGCGCCGCAAGGTCCGGCGTTTGCCAATCCAGCCAGCTGATGCGCGCATCCGCACGGAACCAGGTGAGCTGGCGCCGGGCGAACTGCCGGGTGGCCACGATGGTGTCTTCGGCGGCTTCCCCAACGGTTGCGGCGCCGTCGAGCACCTGCAGGAACTGGGCATAGCCGAGGGCGCGCGGCGCGGTCTTGCCGCGGCGCAGCCCTGCGGAGTCAAGCCGGCGAACCTCCGCCAGCAGGCCCCTCTTAACCATGCTGTGGACCCGTACGGCCAGCCGTTCACGCAATACTTCGCGGTCTACCCCGAGTCCGATCTGCACGGCAGGCTGGACGTACTCCCGCTGGGGCATGAAGGAACTGAACGGCCGGCCGGTGAGCTGGTGCACCTCCAGCGCCCTGATGATGCGTCGCGCATCGCTGACGCGGGCAGCGGATACGGGGTCCACCTCCCGGAGCCGCGCCAGGAGGGCTTCCGGACCGGTCTGCTCAAGTTCGGCCTCCAAATTCCGGCGCAGATCGGGGTCCGTGCCGGGGAACTCAAGAACGTCCAAAGCGGCCCGCACGTAGAGGCCGGAACCGCCCGCCAGAATGGCGCGTTTGCCGCGGGCGTGGATGTCGCTGATGATCGCCCTGGCCTGCTGCTGGAAGTCAGAAACGCTCGCTTCCTGGGTGACGTCCAGGGTGTCCAAAAGGTGGTGGGGAACTCCCCGGCGTTCAGCTACGGAGATCTTGGCGGTGCCGATATCCATGCCCCGGTAGAACTGCATGGCATCGGCATTGATCACCTCGCCGTCCACCTTCAGCGCAAGGCTGACCGCCAGATCGGACTTACCTGAGCCGGTAGGACCGACTACCGCGATGACCGGAGGCGAGGCCACCGGTCAGCGGCTCCGGACGGGAAGGGTGGGCATGCCGAGTGAAACTCCGGTCCGGCCTGGGCCGCTGCCCGCGGCACCCGCACCCGCGCCCCCGGGCGCCGGAGCTCCGCATGAATCGGCCTGTGACCTGTCCCAGGCATCGCCGGCACGGGAACGGCGCAGGCTGTAATCCTCCGGGACGGGGTCCGCCACGAGGTGGAAGGCTGCGGCCTCGGTGATGGTGACAGTGACCAGATCCCCGGGCCGTGGTGTCTCGGCACCGACCGGAACGGAGAAGTGCACGAGTCGCTGGTCCTGTGACCGGCCGGAAAGCCGGTGGGTTTCTTCCGACTTCCGCCCGGACTGGGCGGTCACCATCACCTCCACCCGGCGGCCCAACAGCCTGGCGTTCTCTTCGGCGGCAATCCTGTCCTGCAGGGCGGTCAGTCGCTCGAAGCGTTCCTGGACCACGGCCTTGGGCAGTTGGTCCGGCAGGTCGGCGGCCGGTGTGCCGGGTCGCTTGGAGTACTGGAAAGTAAAGGCGGTGGCGAAGCGGGATTTTTCCACCACATCGAGCGTGGCTTGGAAGTCCTCCTCGGTTTCACCGGGGAAGCCCACGATGATGTCGGTGGAGATGGCGGCGTGCGGGATCTTTTCGCGGACCTTGTCCAGGATGCCCAGGAACTTGGTGGACCGGTAAGACCGTTTCATGTCCTTCAGGACTTTGTCCGACCCCGACTGCAGCGGCATATGCAACTGCGGCATCACGTTGGGCGTCTCGGCCATGGCGTCAATGACGTCATCGGTGAAGGCGGCGGGGTGGGGGCTGGTGAAACGTACCCTTTCCAGGCCGTCGATCTCGCCGCACGCGCGCAGGAGCTTGGAAAACGCCTGCCTGTCACCGAATTCCACGCCATAGGAGTTCACGTTCTGCCCCAGGAGGGTCACTTCGATGGCCCCGTCATCGACGAGGGCCTGGATTTCGGCCAGGATGTCGCCGGGCCGGCGGTCCTTTTCCTTGCCGCGCAGGGCCGGGACGATGCAGAAGGTGCAGGTGTTGTTGCAGCCGACGGAAATGGACACCCAGCCTGAGTAGGCCGAGTCCCGCTTGGTGGGCAGCGTGGAGGGGAAAACGTCGAGGGATTCGAGGATCTCCAGCTGCGCTTCGTTGTTGTGCCGGGCCCGGTCCAGCAATGCCGGGAGCGCCCCGAGGTTGTGCGTGCCGAAGACGGCGTCCACCCACGGCGCCTTCTTGAGGATGGTCTCGCGGTCCTTCTGTGCCAGGCAGCCGCCCACGGCGATCTGCATCCCGGGGTTGGCAGCCTTCACCGGCGCCAGCATTCCCAGGTTGCCGTAGAGCTTGTTGTCTGCGTTTTCCCGGACGGCGCAGGTGTTGAACACCACAACGTCAGCCTGCTCACCCCCGGCCGGAACATAGCCCGCATCCTCAAGCATGCCCGCCATCCGCTCAGAATCATGGACGTTCATTTGGCAGCCAAAAGTGCGCACCTGATAGGTGCGGGGCTGCGGTGCGCCAGCGTCTAGGGAAGGGACGGTACCGGATGTGGGGGAAGGAATGGTCAAACTCACCTGTTAAGGGTACCGGCTCGGCGGGTCAGCCGCCCCGCGAAGACGCCAGCCTCCGCAATCTAAAGCTCCGGCGGGTTGTCCCCGTGGTCACCGCCGCGGCCGCCCAGCCGGGCGTCGAGTACCTCTCCGACCACCCGGAACGCCTGGGACGGCTGATAGCCCTTCCGCGCGAGCATGGAGGCCAGGCGGCGGGCGATTTTGTCCCGCTCCGCCCTGTCCGCCAGGTCGGTGCCAGGGCGGAGTTTCCGTTCCACGAGAACGCGGGCGGCCGCTTCCTCGTCCGCATCGGAAAGCTGCTCCAGCGCGGCAGCGGCAGTGTCCGCATCGATGCCCTTATCCGACAGCTCACGGCGCAGGGCCCCCTTCGCGAGCTTCCGTGACTGGGACCGGCTCCGCACCCACATGTCGGCGAAGTCAGCGTCGTCGATGAGGCGGACCTCCTGGAACCGGTCCAGCACAGCCTCTGCCACATCCTCGGGGATGTTCCGGTCCGCGAGTTTGCGCGCCAACTGCAGCCGGCTTTTAGCCGAACCTGTCAGCTGTCGCAGAACAATCGCCCGCGCGGCGGACGCGGGGTCAGGCTCTGCGTCCGCCGCGATGGAAGACTCCGGATCGGGGTCAGACCACCGGGCCTTAGAAGCCGTCAACGGCCTTCAGCTTGGGCGCGTCCTTGGACTCGTCCGCGGCAGGCTTGGTACCTACGCCAAGCTTCTCCTTGATGATGCGTTCAAGTTCAGCGGCCAACTCGGGGTTATCGCGCAGGAACCTGCGGGAGTTCTCCATGCCCTGCCCCAGCTGGTCACCGTCGTAGGTAAACCATGAACCGGACTTCTTGATGATGCCGTGCTCCACCCCCATGTCGATGATGCCGCCCTCACGGGAGATGCCCTGGCCGTAGATGATGTCGAACTCGGCGATCTTGAAGGGTGGGGCCATCTTGTTCTTGACGATCTTGGCCTTGGTGCGGTTACCAACAGAGTCCGCACCTTCCTTGAGCGTCTGGATGCGGCGAACGTCGATGCGGATGGAGGCGTAGAACTTCAGCGCTTTACCACCGGTGGTGGTCTCCGGGGAACCGAAGAACACGCCGATCTTTTCACGGAGCTGGTTGATGAAGATGGCGGTGGTTTTGGTCTGGCTCAGGCGGCCGGTGATCTTACGCAGCGCCTGGCTCATCAGGCGGGCCTGCAGGCCGACGTGGCTGTCGCCCATGTCGCCTTCGATTTCCGCGCGGGGCACCAGGGCGGCAACAGAGTCGATGACGATGACGTCCAGCGAGCCGGAGCCGATCAGCATGTCCATGATTTCCAGCGCCTGCTCACCGGTGTCAGGCTGGGAGACCAGGAGCGCATCGGTATCGACCCCCAGTTTGGCGGCGTATTCCGGATCCAGGGCGTGCTCAGCATCGATGAATGCGGCGATCCCGCCCTGGCGCTGCGCGCTGGCGACGGCGTGCAAAGCAACGGTGGTCTTGCCGGAGGATTCGGGGCCGTAGATCTCTACGACGCGGCCGCGGGGCAGTCCACCGATGCCCAGAGCGATGTCCAGGGCAATGGAGCCCGTAGGGATGACCTCGATGGGGGCGCGAACTTCGTCCCCGAGCCGCATCACGGATCCCTTGCCGAACTGCTTGTCAATCTGGGCCAGCGCTGCTTCCAGCGCTTTTTCACGATCCGGGGCTGCCGCCATGGTTCACACCTCTAATGCTTTCTCGCTTTGGAGTGGCCTCAGCGGCCGTTATTGGTCATCTCTGACGCTAATGGCACCCGCCGACATTCAAGCCGGATGTCATCGCCTATGTGGATAACCCACTACAAAAAGCATAGCTTTACCCGAACAGATATTCGAACAGATCCGGCGGCGTGTCAGCCGGCAAGAAGTCAGTCCCGGGGCTTGACGTCCAGGCCCAGGCGCCGCTCGGGCGGGACGTCCTGGACGTCGCAGATCGCCTGCCACACGTCGCGGGGGCTCACGCCGGCCCCGAGGGCTTGGTCAGCTGTTCGTCCGCCAACTCCGGCAAGAACCAGGCTGCTGCTCAGGACCCGCGAATAGCCGGCCCCGAATTCGTCGTCCATAAGCCGCCAATAGTCACTGATCCGCACCAATAGAGTCTCTCACGGTCACGGACCCTAGAATTGTTGCCATGAGCAACCCTGCCGATGGTCCACCTGCCCCAGGCCCCGCCGCAGCCGGTCACGCTGCCCCGGGTCCCGGCGCTGACACCGTCGATGACGCACTGAACACCGTGGAGCAGCAGATCAGCCTCTTTTGGCGTCGTGCGCGGTCGGTGTCCCATCAGCTCTCGCGCCAGGTCCACCCGGATCTGGAGCCGGCCGCTTACGGTTTGTTGGCGGTGATCCGGCGCGAAGGTCCCATCCGGTTGACTGACCTCGCCCTGAACATCGGCGTGGGAAAGCCCTCGGTCAGCCGCCAGATCGCCTTTCTGGAAAGCATCGGCCTGGTCTTCAAGGAAGCCGATCCCCTGGACGGACGGGCGCAGTCAATCCGTCTCACTGCAAGGGGTGAGGAGAAGATGCATCAGGTCCAGGATGCGCGCCAGCAGGATTTCCGCGAACGTTTGGGGGAATGGCCAGTAGAGGAACTGCAGACCCTCGCCGAATGTATGGCTAAGCTCAACTCCCTCTTCGACCTTGACGTCCTGGCCAAAGACATGTCCGCCCAGCGCGGCAGCAGGCCGGGCAACATCACTTAGTAACCACACGACGAAGCCGCCGGCTACTGCCGGAGGCTTCGTCGTTCATGATTTCAGGGCAGTGCGGGCGGCTTTAGCGTGCGCTGGAAAGAAGGCCCGTAGACAGTTCCTTCGTGAGTTCGGCGCTGAGATCGCGGTCGAGATCGCGGCCGTAACGCTGCGAGAATTCCTGGGGAACGGTGTCTGGAACGGCGACGCCCTCGACGACAGCTACGCGGTCGCTAACTTCACGGAGCATGAGGGACAGCGGCACATCCAACGCGGAGCAGATTGAAGAAAGGAGCTCTGACGAGGCTTCCTTCTGGCCACGCTCCACTTCACTGAGGTACCCCAGGGAAACACGGGCACTGTGCGACACTTCGCGGAGCGTACGCCCCTGGCGCTGGCGGACGTCGCGCAGGACATCACCGATTTCGTGACGAAGCACAACCATTTTGCGCTCCCTCTGTTCGCTCTTAGCCTGATCGGCGAGGCCCACATCCTTCCAGCGGACAACGCCGTTCACGGATACGGGCTGCTTTACCATCTGTATCGCCTTGCTCCTTCATAAGTCCGGTCACCCTGAGGGAACCGTGGTTGGTTATCATCCTAGGCGCCCCGGCTCTGCCAAAGCGACACAATGTAATAACTAATAGGTTCCGGGATTTGTTCCCGGTAACTTTACGCCCGGTAGCTTCAGATAGATAGGACTCAGGAGGACAGGGCTTCGACCAGCCTTTCCAGCGCAGCCCCGCATGCCTGCCCGCGGATGTCGGCGCGGTTGCCAGTGAAGGTGTACTGGAACGCGGAAGCACCTTCGGCCGCGGCGACCCCAATAAAGACTGTGCCTACGGATTTGCCGTCGTGTGCCTCCGGACCTGCCACGCCGGTGGTGGCGACGCCGATGTCGGCACCCAAAGCAGCACGGACACCGGCGGCCATGGCCGCTGCGACGTCGCCGTCCACCGAGCCGACGCCGGCCAGCAGGTCAGCAGAAACCCCCAGAATGTCGGTTTTGACGGAGTTCTGGTAGGCCACGACCCCGCCTTGCAGCATGCCCGAGGCGCCCGCAGTATCGGCCAGGACAGCAGTGACCATCCCGGCAGTGAGCGACTCGGCAGCAGCTACCGTGCGCCCGGAGTCCAACGCCAGCCGCACCGTCTCTTCCGCCAGGTGGTGAAGATTCGTCACGTCAGCTCCTCCGTCCCAGGGGCAGTATTCCCGGACCGCTTGCCGTGGGCCCTGAGCCGAACGGCTTCCACTACATATTCGACGCCGGTCCACACGGTGATGAGCACGGCCACCATCATCACGGCGAATGCCACCCACACCAGCCACGGCGCCAGCGCGCCCAGTGGGAGCAAGTACAGGAAGATCGCGGCGGTCTGCACTACGGTTTTGAGCTTGCCGCCCCGCGATGCCGGAATGACACCGTAGCGGATGACAACAAAGCGCAATGCCGTGATGCCCCACTCCCGAACGAGGATCACGATGGTGACCCACCATGGCAGCTCCCCTAGAACGGAAAGCATCACCAGCGCCGAACCGATCAGGAGCTTGTCGGCGATGGGATCGGCGATCTTGCCGAAATTCGTGATGAGCCCCCGGCTCCTGGCGATGTCGCCGTCGAGCTTGTCCGTGTAGATGGCGACGGCGAACGCCAGCACCGCTGCCCAGCGCCACGGTCCTGACTCGCTGTGCAGCCCGGGGGCATCAGCGAGGAGGAACCAGACGAAGAACGGCACCAGCGCAATGCGCAGCATGGTCAGGATGTTGGGAAGATTCCAGATCCCGGGGCTGCTGGGGCCGGCGGCAGTTGCTTCAGTGCTAGTCACCCTTCTAGGCTACCGTCCGGTGAGTGACCAGGCGTCCTCAGATCCGTCTTCGTCGTCGCCGTTGGAGCTGGTGTCTGCCCCGTCGAAGTATTCGACGTTCTGGCTGCGCTGGTCGAGATCCGCCTGCACGAGGTCTTCCGCGTAGCCGCCCTGGGCGATATTCGCATTGGCATTTTCGCTGAGCGCCGCTGTCTGGGAATCGGCAACGGCCGGCGCGTCCTGGCCCTTCATGGCGGCCAGCACGGCAGCCAGGTCGTCGGGTTTGACCAGGACATCGCGTGCCTTGGATCCTTCCGAGGGGCCAACCACTCCCCTGGACTCCAGCAAGTCCATCAGCCGGCCGGCCTTGGCAAAGCCGACGCGGAGCTTGCGCTGCAGCATCGAGGTGGACCCGAACTGGGTGGTGACCACCAGTTCCGTGGCCTGCAGCAGCACATCGAGATCGTCCCCAATGTCGTCGTCGATCTGCTTCTTCTGCGCCTCGGGGGCGACGTCGTCGCGGTAGACGGCCTTCAGCTGGCCCTTGACGTGTTCCACCACTTTGTGGATTTCCGATTCGGTGACCCAGGCGCCCTGGACGCGCATGGCCTTGGAGGCTCCCATCGGCAGGAACAAGGCATCGCCCTGGCCTATGAGCTTCTCCGCACCGGGCTGGTCAAGGACCACCCGGGAGTCGGTGACCGAGGACGTGGCAAAAGCCATGCGGGAGGGCACGTTGGCCTTGATGAGGCCGGTGACCACATCCACCGAGGGCCGCTGCGTGGCGAGGACCAGGTGGATACCTGCCGCACGGGCCAGTTGGGTGATGCGGACAATGGAGTCTTCGACGTCGCGCGGGGCCACCATCATCAGGTCGGCGAGCTCGTCCACGATCACCAGCAGGTAGGGGTAGGGCCGGATAACCCGTTTGGAGTCGACCGGCGGGTGGACCTTGCCGGCCCGGACAGCCTTGTTGAAATCGTCAATGTGCTTGAACCCGTAGTTGGCGAGGTCGTCGTAGCGGGCGTCCATTTCCCGGACCACCCATTGCAGGGCTTCGGCGGCCTTCTTCGGGTTGGTGATGATGGGGGTGATCAGGTGCGGCACACCCTCGTAGGCTGTCAGTTCCACGCGCTTGGGGTCCACCATGACCATGCGCACCTCATCGGGGGTGGCCCGCATCAGGATGGAGGTAATCATGGAGTTCACAAACGAGGACTTACCCGCACCGGTGGCACCCGCGACGAGCAGGTGGGGCATCTTCGCCAGGTTGGCCACAACGTAGCCGCCTTCGACGTCCTTGCCCACGCCCATCACCATGGGGTGGTCCGTCCGGCGTGCGTTCTGGCTGCGGAGGACGTCGCCCAGGGAGACCGTCTCACGGTCGGAGTTGGGAATTTCGATGCCGATGGCCGACTTGCCGGGGATGGGGCTCAGGATCCGGACGTCGCTGGAGGCTACAGCGTAAGAGATGTTTTTGGACAGCGCGGTGACCCGCTCCACCTTGGTGCCGGGCGACAGCTCAATTTCGTACCGGGTCACGGTGGGTCCACGGCTGAAGCCGGTGACCTGCGCGTCCACATTGAATTGGTTCAGGGTTTCGGTCAGGGACGCCACAATGGCGTCGTTGGCTTCGGTCCGTTCCTTGGGGATGGAACCTGGGGTCAGAACGTCCGACGGCGGCAGGGTGTAGGTGACGTCGCCGGCCAGGGAGAGCTGCTCGGTTCGTTGCGGAATGGGCGTGGGCAGCGGCGCCGGAGTGACGGGGTTGGCCGGGACCTGCGGAACGGCGACGGGAACGGGGTTGAGCGAGCCGGCGGCCACCATGCCGGGCGTCACCAAGGGAATGGCTTCGGTGGCGTTGTCCGCCGGGCCGTTGCCTGCAGTGCCGAGGCCTTGGGCGGCCTTGATCTTCTCGACGGCGATCTCCGCCTGTGTGGGGCGGCGCACGCCGGGAGCAGGCCGGGGGCCACGGCTTGGTTTTCCGCCTGCGGCAGCGTCCTCGTCATCGATGACCGCATGCTCGAAGGCTTCGTCGCCGACGTACCCTTCCAGGCCGGCGTCGGATTCTTCATCCTTGCCGAAGAAGCGCCGCTTCTTCTTCTTCGGTGCAGCGGCGGCGCGGGATTCCTCAAGGTAGCTGCGGTCGTGGCGGTCTCCTGCCTCGCCGGGCTCCTGCAGGTCAATGCCCATCAGGTGTTCATAGGCCGCGCGCAGCCGGCGCGGAATGGCCCCGAAGGGCGTGGCGGTGATGATCAGCAGCGAGATGAAGGTCAGCAGGCCGTACAGCACAACAGGCACCATCGCGTGGATGGCGGCAAGCGGTGCGGCTGCCAGGAAGCCGAGCATGCCGCCTGCCTGGCGCAGGCCGTCGAAGCCCTCGGCGACAGTAGGCTGCCCGCCCAGGACGTGGGCCAGGCCGCAGCCTGCGAACGTCATGATGAGGAACCCGATCCCTACCCGGTTGTTGCCGCGGCCGTCGTCGGGGCACCGGAACAGCCGGAACGCACAGACAAAAAGCATCAGCGGCAAGAGCAGCGACACCCAGCCGAAGGTGCCGTTGACCACGCTGTGGACAGTGTCCGGGAACCATCCCGTCAGGCCCCACCAGGCGAAGGTGGCTATGAAAACGCCCAGCGCGAGGTTGAACAGAGCTGCACCATCGCGACGGTCCTCCGCTGGAAGGTCGCTGACATCGGAGCCGATCCTGCGGACTCCCCCGCCCACCAGGTGGCCAACCCCCAGCCAAGCGCCGGCCACCACCCGCAGGAGCCAGGGCTGATGCTGTTCGACGGCGGGAAACTGGCGGGTTCGCGCGGTGCCGGTGGAGGATCCGGCCCGTCCGTTGGTGCGGCCGGCCCGGGACGTTGCTGAGCCTGCACCGCGGCCTGCGGAACTGCCGGATTTGGCGGTGTTGGTGCCGCGGGCGGTGCCTTTGGGCGCGGGGGTAGTGCGAGTGGCCATACGTGCCACGGTACCCGAACTGGTGCGGTTTTCCGCGGATTTCCGGCCGTTCCGGGGCTTTAGTGTTGCCCGCCTAACAGGCGCCGTCCGTAGTGCCCGGGTACAGGGAAAGGCCCGGTTCCGAAGAACCGGGCCTTTCAGATCCACAGGGGTCTCTGCGGTGTTATGCCTCGAGGACCACCGGGATGATCATGGGCTTGCGACGCAGCCTGCGGTTGACCCAGGTGCCCACCACGCGCCGCACCACCTGCTGGAGCTGGTGCGTGGTGTGGTCCGTCCGGTTGAGCACAGCTTCTTCCAAGGCGGCATTGATCTTCGGGATGATCTCGTCGAAGACCGAATCGTCCTCGGCCACGCCCCGGGCATGAATTTCCGGGCCCGAGACCACTTTGCCGGTGGTGCGGTTGATGACCGTGATGATCGAAATGAAGCCTTCATCGCCGAGCGTCTGTCGGTCCTTGAGATCCGCTTCCGTGACTTCGCCGACGCTGGAGCCATCAACGTAGACAAAGCCCACTTCGACCTGGCCAACCACGTCAGCGCGGTGATCCTTGAGGTCGATGACGGTGCCGTTGTCTGCGAGGATGACACTGGCCGTGGGCACGCCCGATTCGATGGCGATCTTGCCGTTGGCAATCAGGTGCCGGGTCTCGCCGTGCACAGGCATGGCGTTGAGGGGTTCAAGGATGTTGTAGCAATACAACAGCTCGCCGGCGGCTGCGTGGCCAGAGACATGGACCTTGGCATTGCCCTTGTGAATGACGTCTGCGCCGAGTTTGAGCAAGCCGTTGATGATGCGGAACACGGCGTTCTCGTTGCCGGGGATCAGGCTGGAGGCAAGGATCACGGTGTCACCGTCGCCTACCACCACGCGGTGGTCGCCGTTGGCCATGCGTGAAAGGGCCGCCATCGGCTCGCCCTGCGATCCGGTGGACATCAGCACAACGCGGTTGTCCGGCAGGTTGTCGATGTTCTTGATGTCCACCAGGAGACCGTCGGGAACATCAAGGTAGCCGAGCTTTGCGGCGATGGCCATGTTGCGGACCATGGACCGGCCAACAAACGCCACCTTGCGGTTGTGCTTGGCCGCCGCGTCCAGCACCTGTTGGACGCGGTGGACGTGCGAGGAGAAGGACGCCACAATGATGCGTTTAGTGGCCTGGCCGAAGAGCCGCTCCAGCGTGGGACCGATTTCCTTTTCGGCGGTGGTGAAGCCCGGCACGTCAGCGTTGGTGGAGTCGGACATAAAGAGGTCAACGCCCTCTTCGCCCAGTTTGGCGAAGTGACGGAGGTCGGTGATCCGGCCGTCCAGCGGCAACTGGTCCATCTTGAAGTCGCCCGTGTGCAGGACAGTTCCGCCGGCCGTGCGGATGAACACAGCCAAAGCATCGGGAATGGAGTGGTTAACCGCGACGAACTCACACTCGAAGGGGCCAAACTTTTCGATCTGGCCTTCTTCAACGGTAAGGGTGTATGGACGGATCCGGTGTTCCTGCAGCTTGGCCTCAATCAGGGCCAGTGTCAGCTGCGAGCCCACCAGGGGAATGTCAGCGCGGAGCCGCAGGAGGTAGGGGACGGCGCCGATGTGGTCCTCGTGGCCGTGCGTCAGGACAACGGCCACGATGTCATCCATCCGGTCCTCGATGTACGAGAAATCGGGCAGGATCAAATCAACGCCCGGCTGGGTTTCCTCGGGAAAGAGGACGCCGCAGTCGACGATGAGCAGCTTGCCTTCGATTTCGAAGACAGCCATGTTGCGGCCGATCTCCCCCAGCCCGCCCAACGGGACGATCCGAAGGGTGCCTTGCGGCAGGCGTGGAGGCGTGACAAGGCCAGGAAGGGCAGTTTGGGTCATAGTGCTCTACTTTCCAGGCGGAATGGTGCCGGTCTTAGCCCTCAGGAAAAGACCAGCCCCGCTTCCGCCAAATCCTCGCGGATGGTTTCGATCTCGGCTTCGTCCGGCTCCACGAGGGGCAATCGGACAATCGAGTTGGGCAGGACTCCCTGCCATTTAAGAATTTGTTTGGCTGCCACGGCTCCCTGGACACGGGTCATGGTTGCCCTCACCACGGGCAGCAGCTCGAAGTTGATCTTACGGGCGGTCCCAAGATCGTTGGAGTTAATGGCGTCAATCAGTTCACGGAAACGGCGGGTTGCGACGTGGGTTGTGACGCCCACCAGCCCGACGGCGCCCAGGGACATCCAGGGAAGGGTCAGTCCGTCGTCGCCTGAATAGAAGTACAGGTCCGTCTCTGCCATGACCCGGCTGGCCGCCAAGAAATCGGCTTTGGCGTCTTTGACGGCCACGATGTTAGGGTGCTGGGCCAGGCGGATCATGGTGTCGGGTTCGATCGCGATGGAGGAGCGGCCAGGAATGTCATAAAGCATGACGGGCACATCGGTCGAGGAGGCGATGGTTTCGAAGTGTGCACGAACGCCGGCCTGGCTGGGCTTGTTGTAATACGGCGTGACGAGCAACAAACCGTCGACTCCCAGCGCAGCTGCCTGCTGGGAGAGGTGCACCGAGTGTGCGGTGTCGTTGGTTCCAGTACCGGCGATAATGGCCGCGCGGTCTCCGACGGCCTCCTTGACGGCACGGAACATGCCAAGGTTTTCCTCATCGGTGAGAGTGGAGGTTTCGCCCGTGGTTCCGGTGACCACCAGGCCGTCGCAGCCATCATCCACGAGTTTGGTGGCAAGCTCGGCCGCCTGCGCGTAATCGACTGCGCCGTCCTTGGTGAAGGGCGTGACCATGGCGGTCAGGAGCGTACCGAGGGCAGGAATGGCAGCGGAATTGTGAGGCATGGAAAAAACGTTACCCTGTCCGCAGCCGGTTAGGACAATGGCGGCGGGGTGATAAGCGTCAAACAACCCCGGTGTCACATGAAACCGGGCAGCAGCCTCCCCCCAGGCACTGCCGTTCAGCACTACGGCGTCCCAGGCATTGCGCTTCGGCGCTGCAGCGGGTCAGCGGACTTTACGCAAAGCGCTCCGCTGCAGAACTGCGGTGACCACCTCGGCACTGGTTCCCGCGGCTTGTTTCAGCTGGAAGCCGTCCGGACCCCAGAATCCACTCAGTCCGCAGGAGGGGCCCAGCGGTGTGGCTCCGCCCAGGTTTGCCAGGATGCCGAACATCCGGTTATCCATGGCCCGGGCTCCAAGGTGCAGCGCCAGCCGCCGTTCCTCCGCCAGGGTATAGACCGCCGAGACAGCGTAAACATCGGCGCCGGCCAGCGCCGACCCGGTGGCGTGGGCAGGAACCGCGGCATCAGTGCTGATGGCCAGCGCGACCCGCCAGCCATCCACTTCGAGCACCACGGCATGTTCACCGGTGGCGAAGAGTTCCTTTTCCGGTCCATGCAGATGGGTTTTGAAACCGAACTCGGTGGTGCCGTCCGGGTGGATGGCGAGGCACGCGAGCCGCGGCGTGCCGTCCGGTTCCCGGTAGCCAGCCCCTGCCACGGCAGTGATCCCGGTCCGGCGGCAAATCTCATGGAGGTCACCCAGCCGTGGATCGTTGGCCCGAAGCCAGCCGTCATCATCAGCCAGCAATGCCAGGTTGTACCCGGTCAAGGACATTTCCGGGAATACCACCAGCCGGGCGCCGTGTGATTCGGCGTCCTCGATCATCCGGACGTGTTCGTAGACATTCGGCATGATCCCGCCATCCAGCGCCTGGTATTGGACGACGGATACAGTCAGGGCTTCAGTCACGCCTTCATCCTAAGGACCACCCTGCAGCCGCGCACCATGCAGCTTCCCATCCTGCGCCTCGCCCGGCTGGCAATACCTCCCCACCGCCGCCTCCCTCAGTTCCTCAGCCCACGCCGCGAGCCTCTGGGCTGCCCGGACGTAGTGGAACAGCTCGGTGGGCGTGAGCGCTTCAATGTCGATTTCAGCCAACCGGCGTGCCAGCTCGGCTCCAGCCGGCTGCGCCGTCAGGGCGATGCCTTCTTCCTGCCACTGGATGTCCTCCGCGGGCCGTCCAGTGACCAACTGGCGGAAGAGGTAGTCGACCACGCCCGGACTCATGGCTTTCATCAGTCCGGGCGGAGGCATGGCACCACCACCGTCCGGCGTGGGCCGCTGGGAGACACCTGTGGCCGGAAATTCCGGTGACCGTTGAGGCTGGAAGGGGGTCTGCATGGATCCATATTATTAGAACATATATTCGAACACAAGACGCAGGTTAGCAGCACAGCCCCCTCAAGGGCCCCCGGTCATCTTGACTGGGGCCTCACGGAATCGTGTGAGACCATCGCCTCATGACGACCCGAGCCACGGCAAGACCCTCGCGGGCGCCCAGACCCTCCACTGCCTTAGGACGCCTCCGCGGCGTTGACGCAGCCAGGGGCCTGGCGCTCCTTGGCATGATGGCTACGCATCTGCTGCCCACCTTCGAGGCCAATGCCGACCTCACTCCCACGTGGATCGGCCTGACCTTCTCCGGCAGGGCGGCAGCCCTCTTCGCTGTGCTGGCCGGCGTGGGACTGGCACTTTCCACCGGCAAGCAGGTGCCGCCGGAAGGAACTGCCCTGAACGCTGCCCGCCGCGGCATCGCACTGCGCGCACTGGTGATTGCCGCCGTCGGACTCTCACTGGGCGGGCTGGAAGTCAACCTAGCGATCATCCTGGTCCACTACGCCCTGCTGTTTCTGTGCGTCCTGCCGTTTCTGGGCCTGAAGGTCAAGGTGCTCTGCGCCTGGTCCGCAGCCTGGATCCTCCTCTCACCGGCGCTCGCCTACTTGCTCCGACCCTGGCTCATGGCGTCGGACCCGCCGCTCCACCTGGGGCACAACCCGTCCTGGGAAGACCTTTCGACGCCGTTTCCCCTGCTGGGCGACCTTTTCCTGACCGGCTACTACCCGGTGTTCCAATGGCTGGCCTATCTGCTGGTCGGCCTCGTCATAGGCCGCCTGGCACTCACCAAGGCAATGGTCCCTGTCCTGTTGCTGACCGGCGGCACGGCGGTGGCCGCACTGGCCAAGGCCCTGGGAACTGCTGCCATGGAGACCTGGGGCGGCCGCACAGCATTGGAAGAGGTGTTGAACGCGCCAGGATACCCGCTCGACAGCGTGCTTCAGGTCAACCTCACGGGAATCCGGCAGGAGGGCTCCTGGTGGTGGCTGGCGTCCGCGGCACCGCATTCCGCCACCAGCCTTGACCTGGCGCATACCTCCGGAGTGGCGGCGGCCGTGGTGGGTGCGTGCCTGCTGCTTGGCAGGCTGGCGAACTGGGTGGACCTGGACCTGCTGCTGCCGCTGCGAGGCGCCGGCGCCATGACGCTGACTCTGTATTCAGTCCACGTCTGGGTGGTGTCCGGGTTCTACCTGAAGCCGCTGCCGCCCGGCTGGACCGAGGATGGGATGTATTTTGCGCAGGCCGCGGCGGCCATCATCGCGGGCATCGTTTTTGTCCTGCTGAAGTGGCGCGGCCCGCTGGAGCAGGTTGGCCATGCTGCCAACCAACTGGGCCGCGGCAAACGGATCGGCACGCGGTAGCGCGCTCCCGCCATAGCGGACGAGTAGCGGAAGTGTGCGTTAGCCGGAGGACAGCTTAGCCGGCAGCCCCTCAGCGGGATGTGCCCTCAGCTGGCCGTCACGTTACCGCGGAAGAGACGGCCGGCATCACGCATGGAGGCGCGGGCGCGCTTACGGTCCCCGGCGGCATCGTAGGCGCAGCTCAGGCGGAACCAGGAGCGCCAGTCGTCAGGGGCGGCCTCGGCTTCTGCCCGATACTTCTCGAATTCCTGGTCAGCTGCCGCCCGGATGATCCGGCCGGCAGGCGTGCGGGGCAGATCATCTACGGGCAATCCGCCCTCGGATTCCAGGATTTTGGCCATCTTTTCGGTGCGGGCTCCGAACATCAGCTCCCGGATCAGAGCCCAGGCCCCGACGATGGGCAGCACCAGGTACGCGGCACCGATTGCTTTGGCCGCAAGGTTGTTGTCCATCAGCAGCAAGATGGAGCGCTGGAAGGACACCACCAAGTAAAAGACCAGCAGGAGTGTGACGGCACCCACCCAGATCTTGGTGCGGTTCTTCCGGAACGCCGCAAGGAATTCGCCCACGGCCTAGAGCCCCAGATCCAGGTAGTTGTCCAGGCCCACCGTCAGTCCAGGGTGCGCCGCCACATTGCGGACGCCCAGCAGCACGCCGGGCATAAAGGAGGCACGGTCAAAGGAATCGTGCCGGAAGGTCAGCTGCTCCCCCGGACCGCCGAGCAGGACCTCCTGATGGGCCACCAGCCCGCGGAGCCTGACGCTGTGGACACGCACTCCGTCCACGTCGCAGCCCCGGGCACCGGCGAGCTCGCTGGTGGTTGCGTCCGGGCTGGCCGGAACCTGCGCAGCTGCCCGCTCAGCCGCGATGAGCTGGGCGGTGCGGACGGCGGTTCCGGAGGGCGCATCCACCTTGTCCGGGTGGTGCAGTTCGATAATTTCCACGGACTCAAAGTACTTGGCGGCCTTGGCGGCGAACGCCGAGGCCAGCACCGAACCGAGGGCAAAGTTGGGGGCGATCAGCACACCCGTTTCGGGGTGCGCCGCGAGAAGTGCTTCCAGGGCGGCGAGCCGGGAGGAATCCCACCCGGTGGTTCCTACGACGGCGTGCATGCCGTGCTCGACGGCGTAGCGGACGTTCGCTTCGGTGCTCTCCGGAACGGTGAGGTCCACCACGAAGTCGGTGCCGGCAGCGGCCAGCTGGTCCAGCGAGTCGCCACGTCCCAGGGCGGCTACGAGCGTCATATCGGCGGCGGCTTCAACGGCCTTGACGGCTTCGGCGCCCATGCGCCCGTTGGCGCCCAGGACAGCCACGCGGCTGGGTGCGGGATGTTGTTCGGTCATGCCGTTAACCCTACCGTCGGGCCGGACGCGGGACGGAACCTGCGGACGTGCGTTACCTCGCGTGCGCAGGCTACAGCGCACGCCCAGATTCCGATCGGTGCGCCGGCAGCAGGTGCCGGCTGCGGTCAGCTGCCCGCGCCCACCCATTCGACAGTGCCATCGGCGAAGAACTGTTCCTTCCAGATAGGAACCTGCTCCTTGATCCGGTCCACAAGTTCAGAACACACGGTAAAGGCCTGGCCGCGGTGGGCTGCAGAGACGGCGCACACCAGCGCGGGATCACCGATTTCCAGCGTGCCGATGCGGTGGGCAGCCCAAATCCGCACGGGCTTGGTGTCATCCGCACTATCTGAATGCTCGGCAACCAGCCGGGCAACGACGTCGGCCATCACCTGGTGGGCCGTGGGATGGGCACTGTAGCTGAGGCGCTCCACTGCCTTGCCGCCGTCGTGATTCCGCACCACCCCGCTGAAGCTGACAACGGCCCCCGCGGTGTCCGACTCGACTGCGGCGATGGCCTGTGCCACGGAGATAGGCGCCGCACTCAGAACCGCGTGGACCACTTCGAAAACTGATTCAGTGCCCATGGCCGCCCTCCAGCTGGTCGCAAAGATGCCCGATCACCGGGTCGAGGACAGACAGCCCGTCCATCACGCCTTTCGGCGAACCCGGCAGGTTGACGATGAACGTCCGCCCGGCAGCTCCGGCGTGGCCGCGGCTCAGCGCCGCGAGCGGCGTTTTGGCCGCCCCGGCACGCCTGATTGCCTCCATGATGCCGGGAATTTCCCGGTCCAGCAGGGGCAGCGTCATGTCGGGGGTCCGGTCATCCGGGCTGAGCCCGGTCCCGCCGCTGGTGATGACGACGGCGGGGTGCTGGGTCAGCAGCGCACGGATCGCCGCCCCGACGGGTTCGCCGTCCGGGACCACCATGGCAGGGTAGGCCTCGAAGCCGTGTTCGGTGAGCCAGTCGATGATCACGGGGCCGGTCTCGTCGTCGTAGATGCCGGCTGCGGCCCGGGTAGAGGCGATCACAACTCCCGCCTTTCGGCCCTGCACCTCGCCGTGCGTGTGCGGCTCGTGATTGTTCGGCTCAGGCAAAAAGGTTTCTTCGGTGGTCTCGCTCATAGTGTCCAGTCCCCGCTCTTGCCGCCGCTTTTCGCCAGCACTTTGATGTCCGTCAGCACGGCGTGCTTGTCCACCGCTTTGATCATGTCGTACACGCTAAGGGCGGCCACCGACACCGCCGTCAGCGCTTCCATTTCCACGCCGGTGACGCCACGGGTTTTGACTGTGGCCAAAATGTCCACAGAATCGGCCCCGAGGTCGAAGTCCACGGTGACTTTCGAGATTGGCAACGGGTGGCACAGCGGGATGAGGTCAGGGGTCTTCTTTGCGGCCATGATGCCGGCAACCCGCGCCACCGCCAGGGCATCACCCTTCGGCAATCCCCCGGAGCCGAGCAGGCCCAGCACTTCATGCGTAGTGCGGACGGTGGCCGTGGCGGTGGCTTCGCGGGTGGTCTCGGCCTTGGTTGACACGTCCACCATCTGGGCGCTGCCGTCCCGGCGCAGGTGGGTCAGCGCCGGCGGGGATTGTTCTGGATTCACAGCATCCATACTTCCACCTCATCACCCTCGGCGAGCGCCGAGATGCCTGCCGGCACCTGCACGAGTGCATTGGAGCCAGCCAGTGCGTGCATCAGGTGCGAACTCTCGCCGCCTTCCAGCCGCACGGTGCCATCGGCTTGGAAGCTGCCGCGCCGGACCTGATGTTTGTGTTCAGGCGAGGTCAGGCCGTGGGCCAGCCGTGCGCGGATGGCGGTCCGGGCAACGGGCGCGCCAAACAATTCGGACAGCACGGGCCGCAGGAACATCTCGAAGGACACCAGGCAGCTCACCGGGTTACCCGGGAAACCCAGGAAAGGTACGCCGTCGAACGTCCCGATCCCCTGCGGGCCGCCGGGCTGCATCGCCACGTGGACGAACTCGGCGGACTGGCCTTCCATGGCCTGGCGGACTACTTCATAGGCTCCCTTGCTCACCCCGCCGGTGGTGACGATCAGGTCAACAGTGCCGGCGTGCCTGCGCAGCAGTGCGCGGAGTTCTTCGGGCCTGTCCGAGGCGATGGCCGTGCGCACCACGGCCAGGCCAGCCTGGCGCATGGCACTTTCGAGCAAGGTTCCGTTGGCGTCGTAGATCTTGCCTGCGGTCAACGGCTGGCCGGGTTCAACCACTTCGTCGCCGGTGGTGGCCAGCAGGACCTTCAAAGGCCGGTGTACGGTCACCTCACCGATGCCCAGACCTGCGAGCAATCCCAACTGGCCCGGGCCGAGGAAGCTTCCCGAGGCCAAGGCCCGCTCCCCCGCCGCAATGTCACTGCCGGCGGAGCGCACGAAGGTGCCGGCCACCGTCGCCGGCAACCACACCGTACTGGCTGCTCCCGGCGCGGGGAACCGGTCCGGAACGGCGGCTTCGACGGGTACGACGGCGTCCGCGCCGGCAGGGATCATGGCTCCGGTCATAATGGGGGCAGCGGTGCCGCGCTTGAGGGCCGCGGGCGTGGCACCTGCCGGAACGGGATCAACCACCCTCAGCTCCGCGCCGCCTTCTGGCAGGTCCGCGCTGTTGATGGCGAAACCGTCCATTTGGGAGTTGGCGAACGGCGGGAGGCTCAGGGGCGCCGCGATGTCACTGGCCAGGCCCTTACCCAGCGCAGCCCGCAGCGTCAGCGTTTCCGCTCCGGCTTCGGTCAGCAGCGGGGCCAGCAGCGCGGCGACGGCGGCGCGGTGCCGGGCTACGGACCGCGAGTGGTTCGGGGCATCGCCGTGCCGGGTAGGGGCATCAGCGTGCTGGTGCGGGGCGTGGCCGTGCTTGTGCGGAGGGCTGTGCATGGTCCTGCCTTCGGTGGGCGCCGTTTATGGATTCACGTCAACTCTAATGGTGTGGAAGCCGGTGGCTCCGTCCGGGGCAACGGACCGGCGTTCTTCAGCCTGCGGTTGGCTGTTGAGGTCCGTGGCGCGGACCTGGACCTCGTATTGGCCCGGCGCCAGCTCTATGCCCAGCTGCCACTGGTACCACGTGTCGCGCGAGATCCCCGGGGCGAGGTCAGCGGCCTGCCACGGGCCCCGGTTGACCCGCAGTTCCACCTTCCCAACGCCGGTGTGCTGCGCCCAGGCAACACCACCGAACATCACCGTGCCGGCGCTGACCCGCCGGCCTGTGCGGGGCACGTCGATCCGGGACGCCGTCCTGATGGGCCCGCGTTCGGACCAGCCGCGCGGAGTCCAGTAACCTTCCTCATCAGCGAACCTGGTGAGGCGGAGCTCCGTGAGCCACTTGGTAGCGGACACGTAGCCGTAAAGGCCCGGCACAATCATCCGCACCGGGAAGCCGTGTTCCAGCGGCAGTGGTTCCCCGTTCATCCCCACCGCGAGCATGGCGTCCCTTCCATCGGTGAGTGCCTCCAGCGGAGTGCCGGCTGTCCAGCCGTCGGAGCTCCTGGTCAAAACCATGTCGGCGCCGCTCTGCGGTCGGGCCAGGGCGAGCAGTTCGCGCACCGGCCAGCCGAGCCAGCGGGCGTTGCCGATCAGGTCGCCGCCCACTTCATTGGAGACGCAGGCGATGGTGACGTGCCGTTCGATCAGCGGCTTGGTCAGCAGGTCCGCCAGGTTCAGTTGAATCTCCTGGTCCACCATCCCCGTGACGCGGAGTGTCCAGGTCACTGGGTCGATGACCGGGACGATCAGTGCGGTGTCGATCCGGTAGAAATCCCGGTTTGGCGTGACGAGCGGCTGCATCCCGCCCAGGCCCACTTCGGCACCTGCCGGGATGGCCGGTGCTCCCGAAGCTGCGGGGGGCAGCTGCAGTTTTTCGCGGGCGGTGCTGATGCCTGCGGCCGTGCCCCGCCAGACGGCGGCAACAATCCCGCCAACAGCGGTGACTCCAGCAGTCGCTGCCAGGACCTGCAGGAAGGTGCGGCGCCCTGGAGTTCGCGCTCCCCCCGCTCCCCCCGCGCCTCCCGCGCCTCCCGCGTACGCTGGCGCTTCTTCCTGGAGCCTGCGGACCAGGAACCGCAGGAGGAGCCCGCCGGCCAGAGCTGCCAGCAGCGGCACCGGAACGGCACCGGGAGTCAGCTGTGCGCGGGTAAGGACCGCAGCGAGACCCACTAGCCCAAACAGCGCCATCACGGCCACCCCAGCAAATTTCCTGCGGTGTTCCAGAATCCCTGCGAGAGCTCCGACGGCGGCAATCACCAGCAGCATCCCCACCACGAAAACCGCCTTGTCGGCAGTGCCGAACAAGGACACTGCCCACTCCTTAACGCCGGGCGGAAGAGCATCGATCATCACCCCGCCCACCGCCGTCAGTGGCGACAGGGATGGGCTCAACGGCCCCGCAAGCAACTCCCCGGCCACCACCGCGCCGACCGCGGCAACCACCCCTGACGCCGCAGCCCAGCGGCGGCTGCGTGGAGCCGCACCCTGGTTACCCGGCCGCACCTCGGAGCTCGCGCCGTCGTCGGCCATTTCCTGCAAAGGCTGGGATCTGTTCACTACTCCAGCATAGGTTCGCGGGCGCCCCGCGGCACCGGACCCCGCCGCTCATTGGCGCCAATTCGGCGCGAGGTTGGTCGGGGTTGCTGGCCGGCCATACGCGGGGGCCCAGGTGACGGGCGTCCCGGGTGTCATGCCCGTGGCAAAGGTGGCGTAGCCTGAACTCATGAGCGTTCAGCTAGGCATGCCTCAACCGCGCGACGGTGCGGGCCCGGGCGCGCCGCCGGCCCGTCCCGCTGGCACGCCCGTGGGGCTACTGGACCAGTACGGCCGCCGGGCCACTGACATGCGGCTGTCGCTGACAGACAAGTGCAATCTGCGCTGTACCTACTGCATGCCGGCGGAAGGGCTTGAGTGGCTGGCCAAGCAGGCGGTGATGTCGGCTGAGGAAATCGTTCGTATTGTCCGCATTGGTGTGGACCTGCTTGGTGTCCGTGAACTCCGGCTGACGGGCGGGGAGCCGCTGGTCCGGGCCGATCTCGTGGACATCATCGATGCTCTCCGCAACAACCATCCGGAACTGCCGATCTCCATGACCACCAATGGCGTTGGCCTGGACAAAAAGGCCGCCGCGCTCAAGGCTGCGGGCCTGACGCGCATCAATGTTTCCCTCGATTCGCTGCACGAAGAAACCTTCACTAAACTGACCCGGCGTCCGTTCCTGGACAAGGTGCTGGCCGGGGTCGACGCCGCCTGGGCCGCCGGCCTGGGCCCCGTGAAGCTCAACGCTGTACTGATGCGGGGCATCAATGACGCTGAGTCGCCGTCCCTGCTCGCCTGGGCATTGGACCGCGGCTACGAACTGCGTTTCATCGAGCAGATGCCCCTCGATGCAGACCACGGGTGGACGCGCCGGAACATGATCACGGCGGCCGAAATCCGTGCCCTGCTTTCGGTGGACTACGTCCTGAGCCCGGACCCTCGTGCCCGCGACGGTGCCCCGGCAGAACGCTTTGAAGTACGACGCCGGGTGGCTGGCCCGGAATTAACCGTCCGGTCAGCGCTGGGTGCTGAAGGTCCGGTGCTGGGCACCGTGGGAATCATCGCCTCCGTCACCGAGCCGTTCTGTTCGGATTGCAGACGCACGCGGATCACCGCTGAGGGCAAGATCATGAGCTGCCTGTTTTCGCGCGAGGAGTTTGATCTGCTGGGTCTTCTTCGCCAGGGTGCCAGCGATCAAGCCCTTGCCGAACGCTGGCAGGACGCCATGTGGGTCAAACCAAAGGCGCACGGCATGGATCACACGGGTCTCGGCGCCGCGGACTTCGTCCAGCCGGACCGCAGCATGAGCGCCATCGGAGGATGAATTTTTTGAACGTACGATACTTCGCCGCCGCGCGGGCCGCTGCCGGACTGGACGAGGAGCGCTTTGACCTGCCCTCAGGCGCAACCGTGGCTGAGCTGCTGCAGGCCGTCATTGCCGTGGACCGCGCCAAGCCGCCTACTGGAACCCCTCCCCTGCAGCGCGTCCTCTCCCGGAGCAGCTTCCTGCTCAACGAGGTAGCCGTCCGGGACCACACCACTGTGCTAAAACCGGGCGACGTGGTTGACGTACTGCCGCCCTTCGCCGGCGGATAGGGATATCGGCAACGGCTGCAGCGACAGTTGCCGTTAGCCCAGCATTACGGGTGGCTACGTGCACGTGACGGGCCGCCCTCAGAGTCATCCACGTAGCCGCTAATCCACGGGCCTTTTGTCGGCGCTTGCTGGGATGCTGTGGGTATGGGACGCAGAGCGGCAGTGAAGTCGGCGGAGGCTCTAGCGGTCTCTGCCACTGCGCTGGTTGCTTCTTGCGCGCCGAAGAATCGATCGGGTCCGGTGATGCCGACGCTGTGGGCATTGGCGGATGATTTCCGGACGGACTAGCTCGGACCGGCCGGATTGATGCCCAAGTGGCCGCCGTTCGGGTCCATCTGGCCGCCGGGTACGCCGGCGCAGCGGAGGCCATGGCGGACCTGTTGTCTCGCCGGAGGACTACACGGTTCAGGAGATGGCCTCTATAGCGGAGGTCGCCTGTGCGATGACGGTCAGTGAATCACTACGGCCATGCCGGTGAGATGACAGCTGGCCGGGTCCGGGCCAAGGCCCGGACCTGGCGGGAACGGCACCATCCGGTTAGCTTCGAGATACGACACATGAAGTGCGCCATCGACCGCCGGGTGCTGTTTTCCCCGGACCGGGACGGCATGGCCTTGCTGTCGGACTACCTGCCCGCGGATACTGCGTCCGGGATCTGGGAGCGGACCACCGCCGCCTCCCGGGCCATGCGGTGGCCGCAGCGTCGGTGTTCCTTCACCTTGGGCGCAGATGCTGATCACTGTTGACGTATCGCAAAGACGGCCACGCCGAGTTTGAGCTGCCCTAAGTGCACCGCTCTGCTTACGGCGCTGTGCCTAAAGCCATAGCCAACAGGGTCGCCCGACTGTGGACGCCGCAGGCATCAAATACTTGTTTGAACTGATCCTGAACGGTGTAGGTGCTGATGCCCAGGGCCGTCGCCATAGCAACGGTATCAACGCCCCCTGCACCGAGATCAAGCAACTCCCTTTGCCGTGGTGTCAGACCAAAGCTCCGGGCGAAAATATCCAGCCGCTCCTCAGGAGGACAAGCTTGGATAGTGACGGCCAACGGTGGCGTGGGCCCTGACCCAGCGGGACCCATCCGACTGGCCCTCAGAATGGCCCACTGGCCGGCCCCCAGATACGCGCGGGACCACGCAGGATGGCGATCCACCCCCGCCTCCACTGCCAACAGTTGGGCGGCGACATTCAATACCTCGGCCGGAACACGCTGGAAGGGCGACGGTCCGGCTTGGAGGAGTCCCAGCCATTCGTCGACAGAAACCGTGTCACCCACCACTGCCATGTCCTCGTCGAGAATCAGGACACCCTGTTGAGGCAAGTCAGCTCTCGGACGTCCGCCAACGGGCGAGGATAGGGGTGATGGAACTGGCCCGGCCCTGGAAAACTGCCTGGAGACTGACCGGCGGAGTGCCGGCGTCACTCGGCGGACTACCGCCGCCACGAATCGAACCTCTTCGGCAGTGAAAGCGCCTTGATCAACCGTCCGCCACAGATCAAGCCAGCCCCAGTAGCCATACTTGTCCGTGAAGCCCGCATACAGAACATCCGACACCCCATAGCGGTTCATCAACCTATCCCAGACAAGGCTCTGCGATGGATTGCCGCCTGTTTCGCTCAACAGTGTCGTCACGGGCGATTCCCTGCCCGCCAGCGTGGTCCAGCGCCCTACCGTCGTTAGGTACTTCAGCCGGATCAGCAGCGGCAGATCCTCCGGATACGGAATCCGGGCCATGGGGGAAATTCCAGTTCCCGTCACAGGGTCTGAAAGTGGCCAGACGAAGGCGCTGAACGGAATGACGCAGCCCAACTCGGCCAACACACCGGCACGCAAGGCGCGGTGGTCCGGATTCGAATCATCAAGGAGCCGGATCCGGTCCCAAGACCTTGCGGTCGTCATTCCCACAGTATGCGCTCTGGGGACACCATCTCCCTGTGGGACAGTACCGCAGAATCCCGAGCAGTCCCCCAGAATTCTGGGATGGCCCGCGGACGGCCGGACACTTTAGGGTAAAAGTACCCACTTGAGTAATGCCACCGGTAACTGCGGATCCCGAGAACATCGCCGTCCGGCTAAGGAGAATCAGTCATGTACACACTTCACATAGAACATGGAATTAAGGACTTTGGTCTGTGGAAGCAGGCCTTCGACCGCGATCCGTTGAATCGGGCTGCGTCCGGGGTGGTCGGGCACAGGATTTCCCGGCCGGTGAATGACTCCAAATACGTCGTGGTGGAGCTCGACTTCAGTGAACTCAACCAGGCTGAGCAATTGCTGGCGAACCTGAAGAGCAAGGTCTGGAACTCATCGTCCGCGTCGCCAGCCCTCAACGGTGCGCCGCAGACGAGGATTCTCGAATCAGCCGGCTGATGACCAGAACGGCGAGATCGAGCTCCCAGTGACGCTGAAGACGTTCAGGCGCGGCGGCACTCGCAGGTCATGAACGGGCCAAAGCTGTGGCCCTCGCCGAGGCGCAGCCCGGCGGAGTAGGTCAGTACGCCGTCGGCAACCTGGAACGTGTGGCGCGCGGTCCCCCGGTCACTGTGCCGCTCCACGCGCAGGACCCCATCCACCCAAGTGCACCGGACCGGCGTTCCGGGGGGCAAGCCCGTGCTGTCGACGTAGTACCAGAAGACATCGTGGTGGTCGGGGTCGACAGTGAACACACCGTGGCCGTCGAAATGAGTGCCGTTTGCTTCAGTGTGCCGGTAGCTCTGTACTACGGCGAACCCTCCCGCCGCCCGCGTGAAACTGATTTCCGCCACTGCTGAGCGTTCAGGACCCCAAGCTGACGCTGCAAGACGTGTAGTCCCGCGCCAATGGCCCAGGAAGTCTTCCAACACGGCGTGCACCGTGCCCGGCTGCGGAGCATTCATGGCTACATTATCGCCGGACAGAGCGTTCCGAGACAGAGACCCTCGGGCTGGGACCGGGACTGGCTGCTCCAGGACAAAGGAACCGTGAGCCAACTGCAGGAAGGTGCCCGTCAGAGGCCGAACGTCTCAGTTTCCTCAAACGGGCCCACGACCGTGACGGTCCGTGGTGCGGCTGCCAGCTCCCGGGCAAGGTCCTGGACTTCCTGCGCCGTGACGGACTTGATAAGGCGCAGCGTTTCGTCGATGTCCTGGTATTCACCAGAGACGAGTTCTGCGCGGCCCAGGCGGGACATCCGGGAACCGGTGTCCTCAAGCGCCAGGACGATGCCGCCGCATAGCTGGCCCACGGCCTTGCGGAGTTCGTCGTCCGAGATTCCGCCTTCGGCGAGCTTGTCCAGCTCCAGCCCCAGCAGGTCAAGTACCTGGCGCACCTTGGACGGTGTGCACCCGGCGTACATGCCGAAGTAGCCGGCATCGGCATAGGACGAGGCAAAAGAATATGTGGAGTACACGAGCCCACGCTTCTCGCGGATTTCCTGGAAGAGCCGTGAGGACATGCCTCCACCCAGGACGGCGTTGAGCACGCTCATCACATAGCGGCGGTCATCCGTGGCAACAATCGTGGGGCAACCCATGATGATGTTGGCCTGTTCCACAGCCCGCTTGACCACATGCAGGCCAGCGGTGCCGGTGATGTCGGCACGCTCGGTGGAGCGGCGGTCTACGGGGGCGGCGGCGGGCTCCAATGACCACCCGGCTGTGTGGAGCGCATCCACCACAAGGCTGCAGACGACGTCGTGCTCCAGCCCTCCGGCGGCGGTGATGACCAGTTCGTCCGGGCGGTAATAGCGGCGGTAGTGCTCCCAGACCGAATCACGGGCGACGGCGCGGATGGCAGCCGGGGTGCCTCCGATAGGGCGGCCCAACGGGTGCTTACCCAGCACCGCAGCGACAAAGTTTTCATGTGCCACGTCGGTGGGGTCATCGCTGTCCATGGCGATTTCTTCGAGGATGACGTCGCGTTCCTGCTCCATCTCGGCGGGGTCCAGAACCGCGCCGGTAATCATGTCGGCGATGACGTCGATGGCCATGGGCAGGTCCGTGTCCAACACCCGGGCAAAGTAGCAGGTGCTTTCCTTGGCCGTGGCGGCGTTGGATTCCCCGCCGACCTCGTCGAACGCGGAGGCGATTTCGAGGGCGGTCCGGCGCTTGGTGCCCTTGAACAGGAGGTGCTCCAGGAAGTGCGTGGAGCCGTGCTGGCCCGGGGCTTCGTCGCGTGACCCGACCCCGACCCAGAACCCGATGGTTGCCGAGCGCTGGCCCGGCATCGCCTCGGTCAATACCCGCACGCCGCCGGGCAGCACCGATCGCCGGACAACAGAGCCGCCGTCGGAGCCGTGGACCAGGGTGTCACCGGGCTGGTTCTGCTCAAGCGGCAGGGGTACAACAGTCAATTGAAGCCTTTCAGGAGCGGCGGCCGGATCAGGCTGCCATCGTAACAGCGGCGGGACCGGTGGATCATCCACCGGCCCCGCCGATTCATCTGTGTGCAGCAGGATGCTACTCCGCTTCGGCAGCGCCCTCTGCGACGGAAGCGTCAACGCTGTCGCCAGCGCCTTCCTCTTCAGCCACGACGGGGGACAGCGACAGCTTGCCACGGTCATCGATCTTGGTGATTTCCACCTGGATCTTCTGGCCGACGGAAACCACGTCATCAACGTTGTCCACGCGCTTGCCGTTGGCCAGCTTGCGCAGTTCGGAGATGTGCAGCAGGCCGTCCTTGCCCGGCGTCAGGGAGATGAACGCACCGAAGGCGGTGGTCTTGACGACCGTACCCAGGTAGCGCTCGCCGATTTCGGGAACCTGCGGGTTGGCAATGGCGTTGATGGCGGAGCGTGCTGCGTCTGCAGACGGACCGTTGGTGGCGCCAATGTAGACAGTGCCGTCATCCTCGATGGAGATGTCAGCGCCGGTGTCTTCCTGGATCTGGTTGATCATCTTGCCCTTGGGCCCAATGACCTCGCCGATCTTGTCAACCGGGATCTTGACCGCGATGACGCGCGGCGCGAACTCGGAGAGGTCGTCCGGGGTGTCGATCGCGGAGTTGATGACCTCGAGGATGTGCAGGCGGGCTTCGCGGGCCTGCTTCAGTGCTGCTGCCAGGACCGAGGCGGGGATGCCGTCGAGCTTGGTGTCCAGCTGGATGGCCGTGACGAACTCTGCGGTGCCGGCAACCTTGAAGTCCATGTCGCCGAAGGCATCTTCGGCGCCGAGGATATCGGTCAGGGCAGCGTAGCGGGTCTGACCGTCAACCTGGTCGGAGACCAGGCCCATGGCGATACCTGCAACGGCAGCCTTCAGCGGCACACCAGCGTTGAGCAGGGAGAGCGTGGAGGCACAGACGGAACCCATCGACGTCGAACCGTTGGAGCTGAGAGCTTCAGACACCTGGCGGATGGCGTACGGGAATTCCTCGCGGGACGGCAGCACCGGCACGAGTGCGCGCTCTGCCAGGGCACCGTGGCCGATTTCGCGTCGCTTGGGCGAACCCACGCGGCCGGTCTCACCGGTGGAGTACGGCGGGAAGTTGTAGTTGTGCATGTAGCGCTTGCGCGTGACGGGCGACAGCGAGTCGATCTGCTGTTCCATCTTCAGCATGTTCAGCGTGGTGACACCCATGATCTGGGTCTCGCCGCGCTCGAAGATGGCCGAACCGTGCACGCGGGGCAGAACCTCAACCTCGGCGGTGAGCTGGCGGATGTCCGTCAGGCCACGGCCGTCAATGCGGATCTGGTCCTTCAGGATGCGCTGGCGCACAACCTGCTTGGTGACCGAACGGAATGCTGCCGACAGCTCCTTGTCGCGGCCTTCGAACTGACCGGCCAGGGCAGAAGTGGTTTCGTCCTTCAGCGCGTCCGTGGCAACATCGCGGTCCTGCTTGTCGGCGATCTGGAAGACAGCTGCCAGCTTCTCAGCAGCGGCGGCCTCGACAGCAGCGTAGACGTCGTCCTGGTAATCCAGGAAGACCGGGAACTCCACGGTCGGTTTCGCAGCGCGTGCGGCCAGGTCAGCCTGGGCGTCGCACAGTGCCTTGATGAACGGCTTGGCGGCCTCAAGGCCCTCGGAGACAACCTCTTCGGTGGGAGCGGTGGCGCCCTGTTCCTTGATGAGGTTCCAGGAGTTGTCGGTCGCTTCGGCTTCAACCATCATGATGGCGACGTCGTCGCCGGCAACGCGGCCGGCCACAACCATGTTGAACACGGAGTTTTCGAGCTGGGAGTGCTTCGGGAAAGCAACCCACTGCGAACCCTGCTCGTCAGCTACGAGGGCAACGCGGACGCCGCCGATCGGGCCGGAGAACGGGAGGCCGGAGAGCTGGGTGGACATGGAGGAGGCGTTGATGGCCACCACGTCGTAGAGCTCGTCGGGGTTGATGGCCAGGACGGTCACCACAATCTGGACCTCGTTGCGCAGGCCCTTGACGAAGGCCGGACGCAGCGGGCGGTCCATCAGGCGGCACGCCAGGATGGCTTCGGTGGACGGGCGGCCTTCACGGCGGAAGAACGAACCCGGGATACGGCCGGCGGCGTACATGCGCTCTTCAACGTCAACCGTCAGCGGGAAGAAGTCGAAGCCTTCGCGCGGGTGCTTGCCCGCGGTAGTGGCGGACAGCAGAGCAGTGTCTTCGTCGATGTACACCATGGCTGCGCCGGCTGCCTGCTTGGCAAGACGGCCGGTTTCAAAGCGGATTACGCGCTTGCCAAAGCGGCCATTGTCAATGACTGCTTCTGAGAACTGGATTTCGGGACCCTCCAAGAGAGTCACCTCCGTTTCATGATTCACGGAGCCCAGCCGCATCAACCCAGGCCAGCATCTGTTTACTGGCCTGCACTGCACCCGGTCATCGATCGAGACCCACGGGCCGGGGCTTCCATCGTGGAAGCCGTTCCCGGGGATCACTACCGAGGACCGCGAATGCGTGATGCGGTTGATCCTCCTGTTTAATTTTCTTCTGAAGAAGGCGGCCCGATCCACAAGGAAAGGGCCGCCCCTAAAGCCTGACTAGCGGCGCAGGCCGAGACGCTCGATGAGCGCACGGTAGCGGGAGATGTCAGTGTTCTTGAGGTAGGTGAGCATGCGCTTGCGACGACCAACCATTGCCAGCAGACCGCGCTGGGTGTGGTAATCGTGCTTGTGCTCCTTCATGTGCTCAGTCAGATCCTTGATCCGCTGGGTCAAGACTGCAACCTGGACCTCCGGCGAACCGGTGTCGCCCTCGGACGTTGCGAAATCCTTGATGATGGACTGCTTTACAGCGGCGTCAAGTGCCACAATAACTCCTAGCGATGTGCCGTGAGGCCCGAATCAGTACTTCACTGCCGGGTCTGCCCGCGCAGGAATTCCCTTGATAACTGGGGCTTTCCACGCATGGCAGGAACCAGCCGCCACGGACTGCAGCCGGATCCAACGTTCAGTTTAGCGGGAGCGCCGCAATCTTGTCGAAACAGCCAGGGCTATTTCAAAGTCCGGTGAGGTTCCGGGCGATTTCCGGATCGCGTCCGGCAGTCCGCATCGCCTTGGCAATGCCCCGGGTTCCGGCCAGG